>CAJPOH010000157.1 GCA_905372205.1 uncultured Treponema sp. | reverse complement strand
ATATATGCAGTCTGAATATACTCAAAATATAACAAAAAGGCAAGGTAAAATATTCAATCTATATAAAACTATCTTTGAGTCTACATAGCATCAGTTCCTTAATATAACGATTTTATCTATCTATTCTGAATATCTAAATATTTTCCAACTATCTCTTCATATTTGGCACACTTATTGCTTGATATGATAAGTGAAAAGTTATCAACACTGGTAGGAGAAAAGTTATGAAAAATACTATGACAAGAGTAGAAAAAACAGAATCATTAGCAATTTATCTAAAAGAGATAAACAACATCCCATTACTCACTCCCGATGAGGAAAAAGAGTATGCAATCCTTGCAACAAAGGGAGATAAAAAGGCAAAACAAAAATTGATTGATAGTAACTTGCGATTTGTAGTAAAAATTGCAAAAAGATATAGAAATAATGGTCTTTCTTTTTCAGACTTAATAAGTGAAGGAAACATAGGACTTATGCTTGCAGCTGATAAATTTGACCCATCAAAAGGATTTCGCTTCATTTCTTACGCTGTTTGGTGGATTAAACAAACAATCCTAAAAGCAATATCAGAAAAGTCAAAAATCATTAGGCTACCTGTTAATAGAATTAATGAGCTTTCCAGAATTGAAACAGAACACGAAAAAAGAGGAGAGAGTGTTGCAGAAATTGCTAAATCTATGAACATCGACACACCAACGCTAAACTCTATGCTCAATGTTTCTCAAAAACCTCTTTCTTTTGATGAGCCAATCAAAAAAAATGAACCAGATTCTCTCGTCGCTGACTTAATAAAAGATGAAATTCACCCATCACCCGAAACAGAAGTAGTTAATCAAAGTTTGAAAGATGAAATTCAAACTATGCTTTCAACTCTCTCAAATAGAGAGGCTACAATTCTAAAATATAGATTTGGTCTTTCAGGTGAAGAACCACATTCTCTATTGGAGGTTGGAATGGAACTTAACCTGACTAAAGAGCGAATTAGACAAATTGAAAAAAAATCAATTGAAAAATTAAAAAGAGTTGCAAAAAATAGAGGTCTTGAATATTATGTTGCATAGAGACTAGAGGACTTTCAACTGTTCAATCTATGTAATATCTAGCCGATAAAATACCTATGAGGAAGACACCTCTTATAATATTTTTGATTTTAATCTACATTTTCTCAGTCAAAAGGGTTGATGCTTTGTGTCTTCCTGCCTACCCTTTTGAATTTTCATATTCCATATATTCAGGCGAAAACAAAGGTGACGTGACCAATCTTTTACGCATCAACGCAGGAATCAGGTTAGAATCATTAAAAGCCATGTATTTGGATATCTTTTTTAAAGGCGATCTCATTTTACATATGAATAAAGAAAAAGGGCTTTATGCTGATCTCTTACAAAAAGATATTCAAGATTTTCTAAATGCATCTATAAACTTTCCTAGTATACTGGGAAAGCGTATTTCTCTCTCTCTCTTCTTTGGTAAATATGACGAACTAGGTTCAGATTCTATTTTAAGAGAACACTTAAAAAGCCATGCCTCTGCTTCAATATTTATGAAAAACTATCCCGCAAATGTGTTCAAGCCAAATCTTGATATTTCAGGTGTTGGATTAGCTCTTTATGGAGCTACATCAACTGGTTTTTACACGGGTTTTTATAGCCATTGGGATGGAAAAATGAATGAAGATCTAACATACACTAATGATTTACGTTTTGGATTTTCATATTCTAGCTTTAGTTTTGAATCTTTTATAGGTTTTTTAGCAAAAAAACAAGCAAGCGATTTTAGGATAAGACTAGGTCTTATGGGAGCCATTAATATAGAAGAATATGAATTGTTTTTTGCAATGGGCTTTGCACGTTTAGCTTTGCAAAATCTGGGTTGGGAAGAACTTAATTCACAATTTTATGTGCTTTTTGAGCCTAGAATCAAACGAGAACTTTTCAACGTAGCAATTTCGTTTTTTATGTCATCTCCTTTTCAATTACCAAATGATTTAGAAAGCAAGGAATTACGCGCAACTAATTTCATTGGTTTTAACTTACTCTTAGGGCTTGGAAATCTTGAAGAACATAGAGTGAATGGAGGTTTTTCTCTTTTAACTTCGGTCAATCTATTAAATTTCACAGAAGTTACTCCTTTTACTTTCTCTATAGGACCTTTTATCACGACGAAAATAGGAGATATTGAGTTAAGTTTTAAGATTCCATTTAATCCTTTAATGTATGCAGATTTGCGACGTGCTGTTATGGCACAATTTTCTGTTAAGGCAGTTTATTAATGAATAAGACTTCAAACATATTACTAGTTATTTTATTTCTTTTAATACCTCAATTTTCCACCTTTGCTTTGGAATTAGAAACTGAATTAAACATGAGCAATTTTGGTCTAAAAAAGGATGGAGACTATAGGAATATACCAAGTTTTGGAGGATTTATTTCTTTAGAAGAGCAGATACTCCCTCATTTTAAGGTGAAATTAAAATTAGAGCGAGATCCCGAAGTTGGCAACACTGTATGGGCAAAACTCACTTATGAAAGTTCTATAGTAGATATTTCATTAGGACCTTCTCTAGGACTTCTTAATTCTGTAGGCTCTATAGGAGATGCTCTTTCTTCTTTTCATCCTGGTTTAATTATGGATATTCATATTCGCACAAACGTAGGCTTTATAGCGGGATTTTCAGGTGCATTTGCTGTGGCAACCGTAGGAGTTACAGAATCTCATGCCTACCTTCAATCTGCTGGTATTGACCTTGGCTACCGCTTTCCAAATTTACTTGGAATTTTGCGACTCTCACATAGAGGCAGAATAGGCATAGCAGATGGACAACGTACCGTTTTTTCTATAACAGATTACGGTCTTTACACAGAGACTTTTTCTAAACCTTCAAGACTTAAAATCCCTATAAATGTCATTTTTAGGCATATTCGCTATATTTCGAAAAATACCAGCGAACAAGAAAAGAATTATGGCAACATTCTTTTTGAAACAGGTTTTCATCTCACAATAAGCAATGAAGTTGATTTTAATCTTTTGTGTGGAGCTTCAATTTATTCTTTCAGTCTGGGTGAAGTACAAAGCAACATTTCAAAATTCTTTTTTAATTCAAAAATTGGCTTACGTTTTGCGATTTAAGGAGTGATGGAAAACACCTATTTAAGCAACAAAAAGCTTCTGGAAAAAACCAATAAAGATTTTTTCCAGAATATCAACTTTTATAGCTTAAACTTACCGACTTCTTTAACCAACCCATCAATACTTTGCTTATTTTTGTGAGTTATTTCGGAAACTTCATTAACAGCGTTACTAATTTGTAAAGATCCTGCAGACATTTCGTCCATACTTCCGGTTATGATATGTGTAAGTTCGTCAAGACGTTTCATTTCTATTGCAACGTTTTCGCTACCTTTTAACATTTCGGCAGATTTAGAACTAACTTCATTAGTTATAGTATTTATGTCTCTAATTGCAATAAGCACCTCATGGCTACCATTTTCTTGCTCTCTCATTGCCTCAGTAAGACTCTGACTCATTTCTTTTACTTGTTCTGCAAGATTAAAAATTGCATTAAATTTTGTTTCCACGATTTTAGAAGACTCGGATAAGCCTTCAATCTCACCTGAAAGAAGTTTGAGAGTTGCTGTGATTGTCTTTCCTTGTGTGCTAGATTCTTCTGCAAGTTTTCTAATTTCGTCAGCTACAACTGCAAAGCCCTTTCCTGCCTCACCTGCATGGGCTGCTTCAATTGCTGCATTCATAGCTAAAAGATTTGTTTGGCTAGCTATGTGTTGAATCACGCTAGAAGCTTCCATTAAAGAACCTGATTCTTCTGCTATTTTTGTTGTAACAGAATTAGAATGCGTTAATGTGTCTTTTCCATCTCTAGTAGCTTCTGTCAATTCTTTAATCAAACCATCACTTTTTTCTAATGTTCCTGTTACGCTTTTAATATTTGCAACCATTTCTTCTATAGAAGAAGATGACATTGCTACGCTTGCAGCCTGACTTTCTATGCTAGCATTTAGTTGCTTTATTGTTCTAATAATCTGCTCAATAGTACTAGCAG
>CAJPOH010000156.1 GCA_905372205.1 uncultured Treponema sp. | reverse complement strand
AGTGATATTTCAACAAGTCCACAAGGGTATTTTTCTGTTTTTCTATTCATTTTTAATGAACCATTTCCATAATTCCATTCACGTGTTGCAAATATTTCGTCTCTTATTTTTGTTATTTCTTTTAGGTCTTCATCCTGAAGAATAGTTGTTTTTGAAATTCCATACTCTTTTTTGATAAAATCTTCCACATATTGCTTAAACTCTTTAACATTCATACTGACAAAATCGCTTATAAAACCAATTCGAGAAGCAACTGACCTTACAGCTTTTCCTTTAAATTTGATGTCTCTAACCTTTAGTGCATGGGACAGATTATAAGCATTTGCCTTGAATAAAAGAGTGCCATGATGGATTACTTTTCCGTTTCTATGAAACTGGGCATTACCACTCACCTTTAAGCCACTGATAAGAATATCGTTTCTTCCTGTAAACTCTGCTTCAAGCCCTAAAGATTTTAGAGCTTTAACCACAGGCTCTGCAAATTTTGCAAAAGAATTAGAAATGGATGTTTGCTTTGTGATAAATGTATATTGCATGTTGTCAGTATCACAATAAATTGCACCACCACCAGAAAGACGACGCACAACGTCCAATCCATTCTTTTCAGTAAATTCAAGATTAACTTCTAAGTTGATGTTTTGATACCTACCTATAAGAATGCAAGGGCTATTTTGCCATAACATAAAAATATCGTCATCGTAGTGATCTAGTGCAAATAATTCTATTGCATGGTTTAATGCAGGATCTAAATTGTTGTTTTCAATAAAAATCATTTTTATCGCCTTATGTTCCAAAAAATTGTGGCTATTCTATCACTTTTTATAAATTAGGTAAGTATAGGAAACGCTGATTAATTCATATCAATATCTAAATAGCTTTGCAAACCACAATCAAGCAATGCCTCCTATAAAATTGTTAAGAGAAAACCTCACAATTTTTTAACAATTCTTTTTTCAATTGCTTCAGATAGTAGATCTTCAATGTCCATTCTTTCATAAATAGAAGTAGCTGTTTTCTTATTTGCATATAGAATTGGATGCTTTGGAGCAAATAATGAACAACAATCATCATAAGGAATTATAGAAGTTTCATAACTTCCCAAAGCTTTTGCTTCTCTTATTATTTCTTCTTTGTTCATTCCAATTAATGGACGCAAAACAGGATATTTTGCATAAGATTCAACTACTCCTATGTTTTCAATTGTTTGGCTAGCAACTTGAGAAAGGCTTTCCCCTGTGATAATACACTTAGCCTCTATCTTTTCTGCTATCTCATTTGCAATTTTCATCATACAAATTCTCATCATCAATGTGAGATAACTTATGGGAGCTTTTGCTTTAATTCTATCTTGAATATTAGTAAAAGAAACAATGTTAAGATAAGCTGGTATTTCATATTGAGAAAGAAGTGTGGCCAAGTCTTCAACCTTTTTTTGTGCTTCTGGCGGGGTGTATGGATGAGAATGAAAATATAAAAAGTCTACTCTCATGCCACGACTAAGCATTTTATAGCCTGCTAAAGGCGAATCTATTCCTCCCGAAAGAAGAAGAAGCCCTTTGCCACTCATTCCTGTAGGTAACCCTTGTATTCCTTTAGAAGATAGGCTATATATAAACGCATTTTTTCGTATTTCAATTGTAATAATAGTATCTGGATTGTGTAAATCTGTTTTTAATAAACCTGATGTATGAATAAGTCCACCAACTTCTTTTTCGATTTCGTTAGAATCAAGTGGAAAAGTCTTATCTTCACGCCTTGCCTCAATCTTAAAAGTTTTTGCCCCTTTTTCTTTTGCTTTTTTTGCTTCTTGCATAACAATCAAAGAAATAGCTTCTATTCTTTTTTCAGTAGGATAGGTTTTTGCCCAACTCGTAATGCCTATCAAATGAGAAAGTGCTTTTTCCACTTGCTTGCTAAATTCAGCTTCACATTCAACATACATTCTACCAGATTGAACTTTTACCTTAATGTTTTGATTATCACAGAAAGCAAGAAAGTTACTAATCAGTTTTTGCTCAAATGCCTTTTTGTTCCCACCTTTTAAGCTAAGCTCCCCAATTTTTGCAAGATAATATTCCATAATAGAGTTACTCCTTCAACAAAAAATATGATTTTTTCAAGATGTTCATATTATACTGGATATCTTATAGTTATTGAAAGATGTGTTCCAAAGATAAAGACTTGATAAACTTACTTATAAGTTATAAAAGTAGTGTATATTTAGACTAATAACTAGGAGATTTTTACTTATGGACCTATCTCGACTTTTTCCATTACTGAACGAAAAAGAAATAGCAAAACTAAAAGATGTACATGTTGCAGTTTTTGGGCTTGGTGGAGTTGGTGGCTATGCTCTTGAAGCATTAGCAAGAGTAGGTATAAGCTCTTTAACTTTGATTGATGGTGATGTGATAGAACCTAGCAATATAAATCGCCAACTTTTAGCTGTCAATTCCACAATAGGAATGCCAAAAGTAGAAGTTGCAAAAGAAAGAGTGAAAGACATAAATCCTCTTTGCAATGTTAAGACAATCAATCAAATGGTAAAACCCAATGCAGAAGGAAGACTTGTTTTGCCATTATTGGATGAAGTTGATGCAATACTAGATGCAACTGATAATATTTCACTAAAAGTCTCGTTAGCCTACGAAGCTGAAAGGAGAAATATTTTAATTATTTCAGCTGGTGGAACAGGAAATAGGCTGGATGCTTTTAATTTTGAAATAGTAGATATCTACAAAACTAAAGGTTGCCCATTGTGTCGCTCTTTGAGGACGAGATTAAAACGTGCTAATGTTAAAAATCTTCCTATTATACACAGCAGTATTCCTCCTCTTTGCAAAGGCAATGTTATAAGCTCAGTTCCATGGTGCCCTAGTGTTGCTGGTCTTTTAATGGCAGGATATATAGTTCAAAAAATATTGAAGAAATGATTTTGTATAGAATACTCAGCTTGCCAGTCTTTATAGCTGCAAAAGCGAAAATAACAAAGATACGTAGCTTATATGTTAATAGTTGATATTTTTGTTAGTTTTTTATAAAATGGACATATATAAAACTATTGTTATCTGTCAATCTAGGAGGAATTAAGGAATGAAAAAGATGTCTTTATTTTTGTTTGTTTTTTGTGTCATGTTTGGATGTAAGGGTGTCAATGAAAGCCCTAATCAAAATGGCAAAGAGCCTAATAAAATAGACTGGAGTAATGCAAAGGTTGGAGACAAAGGTGAAGGCGGAGGCATTATATTCCATATTGAAACAGGCAAATTCTGGGAAGTAAGTTCGAAATTAGGAGCAAGTGATTGGGAAAAGGCAGAAGCTTTGTGTAAAGAATATCGTGGCGGTGGCTTTAATGATTGGTATTTACCAAGCAAAGATGAACTAGATTGGGTTTATAAAGACTTAGTGGAAACAGAAAAAATTGAGAATATGGGTATCTTTTGGTCTTCAACATCTGAAACAGATGGTAAAGCATGGGAAGAGAACTTCTATTCTGGTTTTCAGTATGAAAACGATAAAACTGTTTCTAATAGTGTTCGTGCAGTGAGGGTTTTTACTCCTTAAAGTAAGAAGAAATTCAATGATGTGTCGCTACTTGTTAGTAGCATCAAGTTGGGCATAAAGAAAAGCTCATGACAATGCTATTTCTATTATTTATCATCCACTGATTAGGAGGTTTAAGGAATGAAAAAGCTAGTTCTTTTTTTAGGTGTGGTTTATGTTATGCTTGCTTGTAAAGGGAGCAATCAGCAACGAACGATTAATGTAAAAATTGGAGACAAGGGTCCCGGAGGTGGAATTGTATTCCATATTGAAGGAGACAAAGCTTGGGAAATAAGTGACAAACTAGGAGATCGTGAGTGGGCAGATGCAAAAGCTTTATGCAAAGAATATCGTGGTGGGGGCTTTGATAACTGGTATTTACCAAGCAAAGATGAACTAAGTAAAGTCTATCATGCCTTAGCCTACACAAGAATAATTAAAGATTCTGATATGTATTGGTCATCATCTCTCGATTCTAGGATAGTGTCAAGATATGTTCGCAATTTGGTTTAAAAAAGTCATTAAACCTTAA
>CAJPOH010000155.1 GCA_905372205.1 uncultured Treponema sp. | reverse complement strand
GTTTTCAATGACTTTTTTTATCTCCCAAATTGCGAACTTTATTATACACTATCGAATCTAATTAAGGCTATAGGAAAGCATTCTTTTACTAAGGGTGTCCTATTGACGATTTGTTTAAGCTTGGGTTTTGCATTTTATTCGTGCAAACACCAACAGGATGGAGGACAGGTTTCTGAGACTAAACCCATTCTCACATCTTGCAATGTTGATGGAAAGGCGCTTGAAATATCGGAGCTTATGGATGCAGGCAAAACAAAAAAGGAAAAGGTTTTAGTGAAAGCTACGCACTCTCCAAAGGATGCGATAGTTAAGTATGAAAAACCGCTGGATTCTGATGGGTATTGGGCATTGTCGTTGGGAGAGAATACATTAAAAATAGTGGTGGAAAAGGGGAATGACAAAAAAGAGTACACTATCAAGATGAAAAGAGGAAGCGAGAAAGTTAAGTTGCCTATAAATGAACTCTATATTTCAGAGCAAAATGTTTTAGAGAACAATCAGGAGATAGTAGAAAAACTGTTGGGTGATGAAAGACCTGAATTTGAAGCCGCTGATCCTACAGATATAGAACTTTTAACAACCGTAGGGGTTTCGTCTGCAACAATTGCAGGAGAGGCTGCAAGTGTAACGCAAAAGGCTTCACCACAGGGAACGCCTTGTTGGGAAGTTAAAAAAACAGGCATTACAGGCTTTAAGGCATCTTCCAAAGACATAGACATAGTTCTTAATCCAATAGATGGCGAAAACTACGAGCAAACTACAGTCAAGTTCAAGCTAAAATATAAGGAATTAACTGATATACAAGTGACCAATTATGAAATCAATGGCAAAAAGGAAATTCAGTTGCCTCAAACTTTCAATGACGCATTGATGGCTGGAAAAGAGCCTACTCTTAAAGTGAAGGGTATGGCAACGCACATAAAGATAGTGGTAGATACCAAATTAGAGAAGGCAAGAGTCAATGATGAAGAAATAAGTCAGGATAGGATTGTAGAAGCTGATACCTACTATGGAAAACGCTATGGTTTTAGAACTTCTATAAAGCTGGATGGCACAAATAAAAAAGCAGTTGCTATAGAGCTTATCCCTGAAGATAAAAGTGCTGTTAGTAAGAAAAAGCTAAGGTTTTTTGTTCAAGGCAACGGAGCTAAAGAAAAAATAGAGCCTGTTTTTGAGCACATTTCCGGCAACAAAAGTTTACCACAAAGCTTTAGAGATGGTTTAACTGACCCAGCCAATCCTCCTACCTATGAAGTGAAAGGAACTAAGGCAGAGATCAGTATACTTTTAGATGGATATACAGGTGATTTTCTATTTGAAAAAGCCCAGATTAATGGTCTTGATGCTCAGTTCGTTAGGGATGAGTTTGCTGGTTTTGTTGAGTATAAATTGACTAAAGAAATTGAAGGAATAGAAGAGACAAATCCAAAGGACTTTAGTATCTTATTCAAGGGAAAGGAAGGGATTGCTGATGATGTTGAATGGAAGTTTAAGATTAAAGGTGGTGGAAAGCTTCCAAACATTCCTCAAAACAAGATTGTTCTTTTTACCATTAATGGTTATGGAGATAGAGGTAAGCCTTTTGAAGAGGATTTCAAAAACTATCTAACAGATAGCACAAAAAAGCCTCTTTTTGAGCTATATGGAAAGAAGGTTATTGTTAAAGTGGGATGTTATGAGAGTGGATTGTTAAAAGATGTTGATTTTAAGGTTGGGGATAATGCTAAAGTTGCAAAGACACTTGTAAAAGATGGTGCTAAGTGGATTGCAGAATACGAAACGGAGCTTGCTAATGTTGGTACAGAATATGAAGTGGAAGTAAGTTGCAACCCGCATACAGAAAAAGAAAATGACTTTTCTCCGCTAGTATATAGCTTTAAGTTGAAGTCTTTGGATGAAAAACTTTCTCCAGACTATTCTTTTGGTATAGATAGAGAGGTAAGACCTAGCGGTTATAAAGCGACTTTGAATGCTGAATACGCAACTCTTAGTGTGCAAATACCGACTGAAGACCTTATGCAAAAAGTTGAAATTGGAGTAGAAAATGATCTAAAAGAATGTAACATTGCAACCTTTAAAACATCCGGTGGCACAATTGTATATCAAGCAACATCACAAGTGCCTCTTAATACTTCTAGTGAAAAGACATATGTAATAAAAGTAACTCCAAAAGATGCAAGTCAGTATGCAATTGTTGAATGTAAATATCATCTAAAAGGCACTTCCATTTCAAATACAAATGCAGAGTTTGTCCAAACAGAAGAGAATAAACCAGATGTTAAAGTGAACATTGAATGGAATGAAGGCTTTGAAGATACTATGTATGTGGATGGTTACGGAGCAAAGAAGGTAACACTTACTGCAAGAACTGTAAGTCCAAGGGCGACAGTGAAATATCAATTTATCAATCCTGTTTCAAACACAGCTATTCCCGATACAGAAAAAACAATGACCAATAATAATGGCATTCACAAAGCTGAAGGAATAGAGTTATACCAAGATAAACCTACAAAAATTAAGGTATATGTTGTTGCAGAAGATGCACACACACAAGATGAAGTGTATGGAGTGTGGCAGTATACATACAACAAAGTGTCGCTCTTGTGGAATTCTGATGCTTCTCCTCAGCTTTCAGATTTTCTCACCTTTGCGTATGACAAGATTGAAGTTGAAAGAAATAAGATTAAAGATGGAAAAGTGCATCTTTGTGCTATTATGTTGAATAAAGGTTTTGGATATGGGATGGACGAGGCAGACTTACCAGAAGAACAAAGCCCGTTTGAAGGAAAAGAGGCATTGGGTTACTATCATTACATCTATACTTCCACAGTTGATGTTTCTAAATTGCTAAATGGAGAGGTAAACGAGATTAAAGCCCATATAAAAGTAAAGCATACAACAAAGAAAAAGCTTTGTATGGATTATATTGTTACCATCACTCTTAAATAGCTATTCAAGCTTGCATTCTTTTATTAAGAATGCAAGCTGATATTTTTAAGAGAAGTCTGATTAATCTTATAAGCAGATTGATCAGGCTTTTTTAATTTTTCTTTGCATGACATCCTACATAACGAAGCTGTGCTCTGTGAGGATAGGAAATTTGTTAGAAAGTCCTACTATTTTTTAAATACATTATATTGTAGAATGGGATTACCTATATTTTTTGACTGTCTCAAAAGGGGGAACTTATGTCTTGTATCAATGTTACTAATGAAATTGGAACCTTAAAAAAGGTTATGCTTCACAGACCATCAGATGAGCTACTTTCGCTCACTCCAGAAGCTTTAGAAGAGCTTTTGTTTGATGATATTCCTTTTTTAAAAATTGCACAAAAAGAACATGATAATTTTGCAAAGATATTAAAAAATAATGGTGTGGAAGTTTTATATCTTGAAGATTTAGTAGCAGATGTAATAAAAGATAAAGAAATTAAGATTGCCTTTATAGATGAATATATAAAGGAAGCGGAACTTTATTCTGAAGAATGTCAAGAAAAGGTTAAAGATTATCTAATGGCAATAAAAAACGAAAAAAAGCTAGTTCTTAAAACAATGGAAGGTTTTAGAAAAAAGGATATTGCCTTAAATTCCACTAGTCTTTCTAATCTTACAGAAGATGAAAACAGCATTCTTATCAAACCTATGCCAAATCTATATTTCACTCGAGATCCCTTTGCTTGTGTAGGAAACGGCGTTAGCATAAACACAATGTATTCTACAACAAGAAAGAGAGAGACGCTTTACGGAGAGTATGTGTTTAAGCATCATAAAGACTATAAAGGAAAAGTGCCTTTTTATTATGATAGACATAGTCTTCCTAGCATAGAAGGCGGAGACATTCTCAATTTAACAAACGAAACAGTTGCTGTAGGCCTATCTCAAAGAACCACTGCTGTGGCAATAGATGCTTTTGCTAAGAATATTTTTGCAAATAAAAACAGCATTAAAAACATTTTAGTCTTTGAAATCCCTAAAAAAAGAGCTTTTATGCATTTAGACACTGTTTTTACACAAATTGACTATGATAAGTTTACAATACATCCCGGCATTTTAGGACCCTTGAATGTATATAATAT
>CAJPOH010000154.1 GCA_905372205.1 uncultured Treponema sp. | reverse complement strand
ATATCTCTCCTAAGATATAAAATTTAGACCAATTTTTTGATAAAAACCTTACTTCTTAAATGGTTTTAGCATGTATATAAGAATTGGGGTAATTAAATAATCTGCAAGAAGTGCTACAAAAAGCCCTATCGCTGCCAAAACGCCAAGACGAGCAATGCCATCAAGAAGTGAGATGGAGTATGAAGCAAAAGAACTGCAGAGAATTACGGTTGTAGCTCCGAGAGTCTTTCCTATTGTTCTAAATGTATTAATAACAGCTAAATCATAGCTTCCGCCTTCTTCAAATTCTAACTTTGCATGGGTCATAAAGTATATTGTGTCGTCAACTGCAATACCCAACATCATAGGCATAATAGTCATAGTCATCATATCTAAAGGAATGCCAGCATAGCCCATAATAGCTCCTATCACAATTATAGGGGCAACATTTGGAATTAAACCTACAAGACCAAGTTTAATACTACCAAAAACCAGAGCCATTAAAATGGCAATTGATATCATTGAAGACAAAAATGAATAAAGCTCTCCAAAAACGATATGTTCATTAATTTCTGCAAAGTCTACTGCACGCCCAACCAAAAAGATATCTGCATCTGGGAAAATCTTCTTTGTTTCTTGCCTTAACTTATTAACACTGTCTCCAAGTTGCTTAGAATCAAATTCTGCAACTTCTGTTCTTATGCGAAGTGTTCTATATTCATCATCAACCCATTTACTTGCGTTTCCTCCAGACATTCCATAAAGAAATAACATTTCATTTAGTTGACCAGTATCTTCAGGAAGTTTATAAAAGTAAGGATTGTCCCCATTAAGTGTTTGATTCATTTCTTTTACTATATTTGTAATCGAAAATATTTTAGGCACATCTTTATTTTTTTTTGTTGCTTCAAAAGAGCTAATCACGTTCTCCAATTTTTCAACTCTTTTTAGCACATCAGGATTTTTTATAGCATCATCTTCGGGAAAAGTAATCATCACATTATATGTAAGATATGAACCTAGTTGAGATTGAGTAATTTCGTAAACTCTTTTTAAGTAGGGAATGCGTATTCCTCCGAAGGTGAAAATTTTCATCTTCACTTCAGTTTTCATTAAACCCGGTATGCAAGCAATAAAAATAATGATGAAAGTGATAAGGATTGGAATACGTTTTTTAATCACTTTTTTTCCAAAGTTTGCAAAATGTTCGTCCATTGCATGAAATATCTTTTTTTCCCTTAAATGTTCTGGAATAGGCTCTCTGTCTTTTCCAAAGCTCATTATAATAGGAATTAGCGTTGCTGTATAAAAATAAACAGCCAAGACTGTGCAAGCAGATATCGCTCCAACCCATCTTATTGGAGTTAGTGAGGTGGTTAAAAATGAAAGAACAGACACAACAGTTGTAATAACTGTAAAAAGAAGTGGCCAGCCTGTTTCTTCTATAGATTGAATTACAGCTTCTTTTCTTTTACCAGAAATATAAAAGTAATGCTTGAATGAATTTAATAAGTGAATTGAATATCCAATGGACAGTGCCATTGCAAGCAATATAGGAAGCGTCATCATATTTCCATCGGCACTAATACCAAAATAGCTCATGTAGCCAAATACACTTGCAATACCCGCTCCTGAAGCAATAAAAGGCACAATAGTGCCAACAAAACTCATCGAAAACACAATCAAAAGAATAAGCATAACTATCAAGCTCAAACCTATGGTTTTCATGCTTTCTTGCTTCATAGCAACTTTTTCTTCAGTTTCTGTGTAAGGAGTGCCAATCGGTTTAATTGTGTATTTATCGCTTTTCCACTTTGGATTGGTAACAATTTCCATAGCTTTCTCGCCTACAACGAATAAAGTTTCTTTTTCGTTTTCTTTTAATGATTCTTTTGGTGGAAAAGATTTAAGATTTAGAATAAGCCATGATTCTTTGCAATCTTCAGAAACAATCTTATTCACTAACGATTTTCGACTCATGATAAGATGTCTAAACTTTTCAATTTCATCTTTGTTATTTGGAACACCGTCTTCAAATGGATGGTATATTTCCATTCCTTCTTCTGTTCCAACTGTTATGTCTATGTCTGTGATAGACATAAGAGAATCCGCATAAGGTACATTCTCTAAAAGTTCTCCACCTATCTCTTTTATCACTTTTAAGACTTCATATTGAAACACATCATCAGATTCGATTAAAAGTGCTATAACTTCATTATTTCCAAAAAGTTCTTCAAAGCGTGCATTCTTTTTTGCATATTCAGCATCTTTTATGAGCCATTCTCCTTCATCAGACGTGCTCTTGAAGTTTTTAAGCCCCATAATGCCAAACACAGAAAAAACCGTCAAAGCTAGCAAAAACACAAATCTATATTTAAGCTGTATTTCTGCTGCTCTCCTGAAAAACTTTTGTACAAACTTTATCTTCATACTATGCTCCTAGTGTGTATAAAATTAACATAATTAAAATAGCTATTGATAAGACTCAAAATACTCATCTATTTCTCCTCTCATTTTTATTCCTACATCTTCAAAAATATCAAGTAACTCATTATATGCACCTTCTCCACCAATAAAATCCCAATATTCTTCGCCAACTTTTAGTTCATTTTTTACATCAAACATACCCGCCAGCGTCCATCTTGCATATGGATTTGGATGATATGGATTATATGGAATACCAAGAAAAGTATTAATTTTTGCATCTGGATTTGTGTATAAGATAGAAGCAATCCATTCTAAAAAATTACGCTTAAAACTTATAAAATCACCTTTATTTGGTTTTGCTGTTTTTAAATCAATTAAATAGACTGAATTATCAAAAGAAGTTAATTTAATATCCACTCTTATGCTCTTAATTTTTTTGACTTCTCCTATTTGACAAACTTTTCTTAACATTTCAATTTCTAAATGAGAATCAGGAGCTACATTTGCAGAAGTAAGATTATCAATAATGTCTTGTATACACTCTTGGGCTGCCTTACTTATATATTCTCCTGCATTAGTTTGCACTAAGACAGATTTGAAGTGTAAACTTCCTAAAAATGCGGAAATAGGTTCAAAAATACTTGTTCCAAAATTAGTATTAAGAGAGTGTATAAAAGAAAAAAGAGCCATGCGGTCTTTTCCTAAAAGTCTAGTATGAAAAGGCATATACTTTGATTCTGGCGAATAATTTTTGAACTTATGCCTTAATGCACCAACTAATATGTTTTTAATTTCTTCTTTTTCATTATTAGAAAAGCCCATTTGCTATTTCTCCCTCATATGAAAAATTGTTTCTGAATATGCACTCTTATCTTTTTCTGTACGATTTAGAACAGGTCTATTGTAGGTATTAATAATTTTCATATTAGCTTTTGAAGCAATAGTTGGATATAAATTAAACTTATCATTTGCCACTAAGAATACGTTATAATCTTTTTTTAAGTATTGCTTCATATTGTTTAAGACCGCACTAATTCCTTCAACATACTCACTTTGAGCTTTTTTACTACTCCCATTAAAGAGAGCTCCTATCTCATGAGTGTCTTTTCTTTCGAGATTGAAAAGGTCGTAAGCGTATGCATGTTGCTCATGATAGTCAATCAATCCAACATAGGGAGGAGACGAAAAAATACCAGCAATTTTATTATCAGAGACTTCTTTATATAGAGGATTCATACTTTTTTGCAAACTTTCTAATAAATCAATATTTCTGGAATCTCCTGTTAAACAAACTTGATATGTAGGAGTTCTCAATGAAGAAAACATTTTTAATCTTTTTGCTGTATCTTTAGAGTATGTATTCCACCACTTTAAAATAGAAAAAAGAGGTTTACATATTTTGCCATGCTTTGTGCAGTAATAAGGTGCAATGATAGGAGAGTATATAGTAGCTAAATCTGAATGAGTTGTTGCCCTGCAACTTCTAATAGTGCGACTTAAAATTACCTTTACTATGTTTTTAATGCTTTCATCTTTGATATTTTCTATTAATGAATATGTAAAATCTATTTCTTTTCTGACAGTATAAAGATACCATTTTTCCAGAAATGTATTGCTTTCATTTTGTTCTAATTTTATATTAAATTCTTTAAGTAAGTTTTCATATATTGGTA
>CAJPOH010000153.1 GCA_905372205.1 uncultured Treponema sp. | reverse complement strand
CCTTAAAACATATAGCTCCAGGGTGTCCACCACCATTTCCTAAAGGCAACTTTAAATCTTCTATTATGCACCTAAAATCAATTCCTTTAATTTGCTCACCAGCTCTCACTCTAAACTCGACAAAATTAGAGAGGTGGTTAGGATAATAAAAACAGGAGATACTTGCTAAGTTAGGAGTATCAGAAAGCTCTCCTGTGATGCGACGCACAGTAGTAATAAAATCCTGAAAATCATTTGCTTTTTCTTGTAGCTCTAGTGAGTCCTTTTCATCAAGGATTAAAAGACCTAGATTCTCATGTTTTGTGATTTTTTTAGAAACTGCTTCGTATAAAAGCTTTTCTTCTTCAGAAATCTTTTCTAAAAGGCTTAAAATTTCATCAGTAGAACTAATATTTCCACTATTAGTGTAATGACTTTTTTTTAATATCATCCCGAATTTATTCAAAAAGTATTTAAAAAACGCCTTATCTCGTTTTGTGGAAAGATAATTCCCTAGTTTTGCATCTCCTATCATTCCCGTAAGAATTGTTAAAACAATATTCCTAGAATAAAGCTCACCAATACCATGCTTATCTAGCACTAATTTTTGTTTTGATAGCTTATAACAAATAAGAGCTACAATTTCACAGGAGCTAGAAGCATGTAGAGTAAGTCTGTATGGAAGGTCACCAGTATGCCTTGCATCGTTTGAAAAGTGATGATCAATTTCAATCTTTGGAATGTTTTTTTGTAAAAAAAAGTTTAATATTTTATCGTCCAAAGCAATCATATCAGGCTTTGGTGTATCTAAAATAAAGATAACATCAGGTTTTGTTATACTATCAGTAGAATTTATTGTTAGTTCAATCTCATTATACTCACAAATATTTTGAAAAAATGCTAAAGATGGAGGAAAACGGTCTTTTATATATATTGTGACATACTTATCAAATTTTCTCAAAAGCAATGCAATTGCTAGCATAGCAGAAACACAATCTTCATCAGAATATGAGTGTCCTAGCAACAAAAACTTGGATGAGTGCATAATGAGGCTAAAAATATTTCTAATAGTCCTGTTTTTTTTGGCAATATTTAGAGGTTTTAGCTTTGCATCTCCATAATTTTTTAATCTTTCCATAGCTTTTCTCCTTCTAAGCTTACAAAGATAAGCTTATAAAGAAAGTTTTAGGCTCCACAACAATGCTTGTATTTTTTCCCACTGCCGCAAGGGCAAGGATCATTTCTTCCAACTTTGGGCATAGACCGTACTATCTGCACCTTATCAGGAGTGTTTCTGCCTTGCATATTGCTATTTTGGAATGTTGAAACAGATGAATGCGATGCATTTCCTGCTATTATATGAGTCCTTTCTCTTCTTTCTCCTTCTTCGTTATTAATCTTGACCCTCATAACAAGAGATGCCATGTCAAAACGTATTTCGTCAATCATTGTGTTAAAGATGTCAGAACCTTCAAGTTTATATTCAATTAAAGGATTTTTTTGTCCATAAGAGCGAAGATAAACAGCTTCTCTAAGGGATTCAAGATTTTCTAAGTGGTTAAGCCATTTTTTATCTATAGCTTGCAAATACTGCCATCTTATAAATAGATTTAAGTTTTCCTTGCCTGCACTTTCTTCTTTGGTTTTTAATTCTTCTTTAAAGTAATCAATTAATTTTTTAGCTTCCACTTCCCAGCCATGTTGTTCTATATCTTCAAAAATCCCTTCTTGTAATGTATATCCATATTTATTCTTAAACATTGACTGCATTTCTCTAGCAAAATTTGGTTTTTCATTTCGAGAGCTATGTTTATATTCTTCAAAAGAATCTTCAACTACCTCTTCAATTGTTCTCACTATTCTTGAAAGTAAGGCATCATCAGAAAGAATAGCATCTCGTTCTTTGTATATAAACGAACGTTGATCATTTAATACATCATCATATTCTAGTAGGTGTTTTCTTATGTCAAAGTTTCGCATTTCAACCTTTGTTTGAGCTCTTTCAATGCTTTTAGAAACCATTCCATGCTCAATAGGCTCGCCTGTAGGCATTCCTATTTTTTTCATTATACTTTTTAATCTATCTCCACCAAAAAGCCTCATAAGCTCATCGTCTAGTGAGATGAAAAAACGTGATCTTCCTGGATCTCCTTGTCTTCCTGAACGTCCTCTAAGCTGGTTATCAATACGTCTACTTTCATGTCTTTCTGTGCCTATAACATATAAGCCACCCAATGCTTTCACTTCTTCATAATCTTTTTGCCATTTAGCAAATTCTTCTTTGTAGACTTTTTCATAATATTCAGGATTTGGGTTAGTACCTGTACGCTTAAGAGTACGCATTTCAGGGTTACCTCCAAGCTTAATGTCAGTTCCTCGTCCTGCCATATTGGTTGCAATGGTTACAGCTCCTTTTGCTCCAGCCTCTGCTATTATTAAAGCTTCACGACCATGATTTTTAGCATTCAAAACTTCATGTTTTACCCCTCGCTTTGTCAATATCCTAGAAACCACTTCAGATTTTTCTATGGAGACAGTACCAACCAAAACAGGTTGTCCTTTTTTGTATGCTTCTACAATCTCATTACACAAAGCTTCAAACTTTTCATCTTCATTTAAGAATACTAAGTCTTGTTCGTCTCGCCTTGCTACAGGCAAGTTTGTAGGAATAACTACAACATCGAGTTTATAGATTTTATTGAATTCTGTAGCTTCTGTGTCTGCAGTTCCTGTCATGCCTGAAAGTTTGTCATACATTCTAAAAAAGTTTTGGAATGTTACAGTAGCAAGCGTTCTATTTCTTTGTGCTATCTTAATCTTTTCTTTTGCTTCTATAGCTTGATGAAGTCCATCTGAGTAACGTCTTCCTTCGAGAATACGCCCTGTAAACTCATCAACTATTTGAACTTGCCCATCTTTAACTACATAGTCTACATCAATATGATATAGCACGTGAGCTCTAAGTGATTGGGTAAAATAGTGAATGTATTCAAAGTTTTCTTCATCAAACAAGCTACTTTGAATGAGTCCTTGACGAGTTAGAATATCTTGAATTTTAAGCATTCCTTGGTCTGTAAAAGAGATACGCTTACTTTTTTCGTCTATGGTGTAATCCCCTTCTATTTTTTCGCCTTCTACTTCATTTGGATATTCTCCCGTTTTGGGATCTTTTAGAACCTCGGTTAAGCTACCTATTAACTTATCAACTTCAAAGAATCGTTGAGTGTCGTCTTCTGCTCCACCTGAAATAATAAGAGGGGTTCTAGCTTCGTCAATCAATATTGAGTCAATTTCGTCAACAATACAATATGAAAAGCCACGTTGTACTTTTTGCGAGAGAGCTATTTGCATATTGTCTCTCAAATAATCAAAACCAAACTCGTTATTTGTTCCATAAGTGATGTCACAATTATACGCCTGCTTTCTTGCTTCATTATCCATATTTGAAAGGATAACTCCAACACTCACTCCAAGAAACGAATACACCTTTTTCATCCACATAGCGTCACGTTCTGCAAGATAGTCATTGACAGTAATCACATGGACACCTTTTCCTGTAAGACTATTCAAGTAAGCTGCAGCCACGCTCATGAGGGTTTTTCCTTCACCAGTCTTCATTTCAACAATTTTGCCAGCATTTAAGACTAAAGCACCCATAATCTGAACATCATAAGGACGCTCTCCTAGCATTCTTCTAGCAGCTTCTCTAGCTAGAGCAAAGGCTTTAGGTATAAATTCATTCAATGGAGTTCCTTCTTGGTATGCTTTTTTAAAGCTTTCAGTTTCATTTTTAAAGTCTTCATCTTTTAAGCTTAAAGCCCAAGATTCCAAGTTATTTATACTTTGCAAAACAGGTAGCAAAGCTTTTATATCTCTCTCATGTTGAGAGCCAAAGATAAATTTAATTATTGAACTTAACATATCCGTATAGTTTACAAAAAAGAAATAGTTAATTCAAGACGAGTATGATCCTTTTCATTTGCAATAAATTGTCATTTATGAAAGGGGGCATAACCCATAAGAACCCGAGCCATAGTCACCATCATTTTATAGAAAGATTTGATGTAATCTCTTTGTACATTTCAAACAAAAAGGCGACGCGTTCC
>CAJPOH010000152.1 GCA_905372205.1 uncultured Treponema sp. | reverse complement strand
ACGCCTACATTTTTTCCGATTCTAATATAATCTTGCTTTTTTCTACTTTTAAGTTTGCAAAGCAATTCAGTGGTGGCAAGGAACTATTGGCTAAAATATCTTTTAACAACCGCAGTATTTTTTGTGATGTTAAGTGTAGTTTCTTTTCTCCTTTTTTTAGACAAGATTCTTCTTTTTCTCATGGTTTTTTGCTACTAAAAATTACAAATATAAAAGAGGAAGACAAAAGATATTTGTATGAAGGTGTTTATGCAAATCAATATGGGAGTTTTTAGGGAAGTTGTTATAACTGCAAAGCCTTTCCTTGCTTTACCTGCATAGGTCTACTTCAACTACATTCATAGCTAGTAAATTAGCTATAACTTTATGGTAGGAATATCTCATTAGATAAAGCAAGTTTTAAAAACTCACAACAGCTTTTCCAAATTCTCATGTATAAACTCAGATTTTTCTTTAAGACCTATATTTCCTGTTTCGAGAATCAACACATTTGGTTCTTTGGCATCTAGCTTTACCCTTCCGTGTGAACTTTTAATAAGTGAAAGTAACTTATCTATTGAAATTTCAGAAACTCTATTAAACTCAATTCTTACCTTTGCTCCACGTTCTTTTAGGCTCTTTATGAATAGCTTGTTGCATATTATTTTTATTTCAGAAAGAGATAAGAGGCTTTCAACTTCAACGGGAGGAGTGCCAAAGCGGTCATTAATTTCATAGACCACAGAATCAAAATCTCTTTTTGTCTTGACGCTTGCAATTTTCTTATATATTTCCATCTTAGTTTCTGGCAATGAAATATAAGAATCGGGAATAAAACCAGAATATTCAAGCTCAATACTTACATCAAGAGGAGCAACATAATTTGAGTTTTTTAGCCTTTCAATTGCTTCGCTCAAAAGACGCAAATAAAGGTCAAAGCCAACAGAATAAATATAACCAGATTGTTCTTTCCCAAGCAAGTTTCCTGCCCCTCTAATTTCCATATCCTTCATTGCAATCTTAAAACCTGCTCCAAGCTCTGTAAAATCAGAGATGGCTTGCAATCTTTTCATAGCAACTTCAGAAAGCACTTTTTGACCAGGATACAAAAGAGCTGCAAAAGCCTTCCGATCTGAACGCCCCACTCGCCCTCTAAGTTGATATAATTGTGACACACCATACATATCAGCCCTGTCAATAATTATTGTGTTTGCATTGGGAATGTCAATTCCATTTTCTATAATCGTGGTTGAAATAAGAACTTGAAAACCGCCGAGAGAAAAACGCTTAAAAACATCTTCTATTTCACCACTACTCATCTGCCCATGTGCCGTTTCAATCATAAGTTCGGGAAGTAGTTGTTGTAGTTTATATTGCACTTCATCCAATGTTTCAACCTTATTATGCAAATAAAAAACCTGCCCTCCACGCTCTGTTTCTCGCCTTATAATACGGCACACAGTCTCTTCATTGTATTCATCAACAATTGTTTCCACAGGCTTTCTGTTTTGTGGAGGCGTTGTGATAACACTCATATCTCTAATTTTGAGTAATGACATATGTAGAGTGCGTGGAATAGGAGTTGCAGACATAGAAAGACAATCAACATTTGTTTTTAGGCTTTTAAGTCGCTCTTTGTCTTTCACTCCAAACCTTTGCTCCTCATCAATAATAATAAGCCCCAAATCTTTGAAAACGACATCCTTTTGGATCACTCTGTGAGTGCCAACAACAATGTCCACCTGCCCATCTTTAAGCAAAGACAAGACTTTCTTTTGCTCCTTGCTTGCAACAAAGCGAGACATCTTTGCAATTCTAACAGGAAACTTATTAAACCTTTTAAGCAAAGTCGTATAATGTTGCTCGACCAAAATAGTTGTGGGAGCTAGAAAAACAACCTGCTTCCCACCCATCACAGCCTTAAAAGCGGCACGCATAGCAACCTCTGTTTTGCCAAAACCTACGTCCCCACAAATTAAGCGATCCATAGGCAGAGCTTTTTGCATATCCTTTTTAACTTCTTCAATACAAGTTAATTGATCTTGAGTCTCTTCATAAGGAAAAGCCGCCTCAAAAGCCAATTGCCACTCATCATCTTTTTGAAAAGCAAAGCCTTTACCAATCTTTCTTTTTGAATATAGCTCAATTAGCTTTTCTGCAATGTCCTCGACTGATTTTTTAACCTTGTTCTTTCTATTTTCCCAAGACTTTGAGCCCAACACATCCAAACTGGGAGCTGAGCCTTCATTACCAATATAGCGTTGCACTAAATCAGCTTGCTCTATTGGAATAAAAGTATTCTCATCATTTGCATACTGCAAGTTGATGTAATCTCTTTCTGTATCCAATATCTTAACTCGCTCAATCCCCTTAAAAATGCCAATACCATAATTCACATGCACCACATAATCACCGGGATTAAGTTCCACAAAGCTATCAATCACTTCACTTTTAACATTCTTTGTTACTTTTGGAACACGTCGACGGCGACCGAATATCTCTTTTTCGTGGATTACAAGGATTTTGAGAGACGAAATAGCAAACCCACTAGAAAGATTGAAAGGCAGAATATCAACAGAAAAATCCTTTAATATCTGTCCTATACGCAAAGCCTGATTATCAGTTTCTGCAAAGATATACACATGCCAGCCCTCTTTTATCAAGGCAGCCACTTCCTCCTTGAAATACACAATGTTGCCAAAAAAGTTCCTCTCAGGGCTTATATTAAGTTTGAAGTAAGAATCGCCTTCATCTTCTTGGGCTTTTAACAAAGCTTCATTTTCATCAGAAGCCTTAAGCTTAAATCTAGCAAAAGAGCTTTCTTCAGATAACTGTTCTACCACCTCAGTCTCTTCCACTGAAGTTAATTTATCCTGCAGTGATTTCAAAAGAATTGTCTTTTTATAGCTTGTTATGATTTGTTCAAAATTCAAAAAGATTCTATCAGGCTTAGGATATTCTTTTACTAAATTGTTGTAAGAGTCAAAACTATTACTTTCAAGTTTCGTGTTTTTATACACTGAAAGATACTCACGCATAAATATCGGGCTTGCACTTTCTTGCCTTTCATAATCCACATAAAAGACTGTAAAAGTCTCATTCTCACTCAAATATGAAAGAATTGTGTCTTGCTTTTCAAAACTCAAAGGGAAAAAGATCTCCTCTCCTTCAAAACAGCGTCTTTCTCTCAGCTCTTCTATCAAAAGAAGAGCCTTCTCACTGAATTCATCGTAACATTTCAAGTTTCTTTCTAAAACTTCTATTCGCTCATCACTCCAAATCACTTCCTTTGTGGCACAAAGCTCAATCTCACTAAATTCTTTCAACGTGGCTTGGCTAGTCATATCAAAAGACCTTATTTTTTCTATCACATCAAAATCAAAAACTATACGGTAAGCGAGGTTTTCCTTTCGCTGTGTTGCCATAGGGCAAATGTCCAGCACCTCCCCTTTTTGTGAAAACTCCCCCCGAACGCTCACTCTAGGCACCCTTATATAGCCCCAAGAAACAAGCAACTTTGTGATTTCTGTTACATCGCAAGTTTTTGCTTTCTCAAGTTTATATTTTAATGTATTGATATACGAAATTGGCGGAATCGGAGTGAGAAGAGCCCTTTGTGTCGTGATGAATATTGTCTGCTTATCAATCTTTTTACTTTGGGAAACACTTGCAAGCTTGCATAGCATATCAAGACGAGTGGCAAATATTTGCGAATTGATAGAAACTGGGCTATAGGCAAGAGCCCCCCAAGCTGGCAAAACGTAATAATCTATGTCTAATATGCTAATATCAGCAATTATAGAGTCAACATCTTTTTCTGAAGGAACGACAAGTAAGATATTTGCCTCATTCTTTTTTATGTATTCTTTTAGAAAAAAGCCCTTAAATCCATTATTAAGCCCTAGAACTTTGAAAGGATAGGCATCGGTTTTTAAGTTTTTGATTAACGAACTTAGTTCTTGCCAACCGGCAATTTTGTTTTCCAATTGAAGTAGCTTCATAAGGAGTGCAATTATAACAGAAAAAATAATAATTTTAAGGGTGCGAAGATTATAGAGAAAGTGCTTAAGCCAAATCGCCAAGTGAAAACAAGCCAAATCGCCAAG
>CAJPOH010000151.1 GCA_905372205.1 uncultured Treponema sp. | reverse complement strand
CATCATAAATATTCAGGGCTACGTTCATCTCCTGATAAGGAACTCTGTCATTTAAGCTAAATTGAGGGATTTCTACTTGGCTCTAACGTTGATATAATTCAGAAAGTTGATATTTACGATAAGGTATGTTAAAATCCGTCGCTGTGAGAAAATGTTTTAGTTTTAAGTCTGCTAGGAGCCGTTTATGAAAAAGCTAGTAACAGCATTTTTAATTATACTTTTAATGTTTTCATCTTGTAAAAATCAAAACTTTATAGAATATATTGGAAAAGGTTTTGCAAAACCAGCAGTTAGTGATGTGCATTTTAGCGAATCTAGTCTAGGATATGAAAACAAGATATACGTTCCTTCAGAGCAAGAAATAGAAGTAGAGTTTACCATCAAAAATAAATATGAAAAAGAAATAACAGGTACATTGCAACTTCAAGAAGACAAAAAAGAGTTTTTCCACACAGTGCCATACATAATTTCTTTAACTCATACAAAAATGGTTATTGCTTTTAAGTTCAAGGTGGAGTGTGAACCTTCTTCCCAAAATAATTTTTTTGGTGTGTCTTGCCCGTTAAACTTAAAAATATATGACAAAAAGACCAATCGTCTTTTGTCTAGTCAGAACATTAACGCCAATTGCAACACAGCTCCTCTTTCAATTCCAGATGACAAGATTGTATATAAACCAGAAACAGATGAATATGTCATTGAATTGCCAAGAAACGATGGCATTCACAATGACCTAAAAGAAGTGAAACTTTTGCTTTCAAGTGCATATGGAACTGAAGGTGTAAAAACTACAGTAGTTCCTATAACCACAAATACAGAAGGCTCTTTGCATACATTGACAGTCAAAGGAAATATGGAGGGGCAATTAGCAACACCTTCGGGAGATAGAAAGCTTGAGGCAATTGTATATGACAAAGCAGGCTTAAATTCTAGCTCGTATAAAACTTCAGAAATGAGAGTATTTACAAGCCTAACACTTGTTCCGCCAACTGATGATGTTGATTTGAATTCTTTGAAAACTGAAGGAGCTATTGTTCCAAAAATAAAAGAGTTAGTGGATTATTTTCAAACAAAAGAAAATTGGGAAGATGCAGGCTATACGGTTTCTTATGAAAGTGATGACTTCAAATTAGAAAAAAACGGTGATTCTTATAAATTAATGCCTAAAAATCCAAATTTAATAACTGCGGGGAGCTACAATATAACTGTAAAGCTGAGTAGTGGTAATATCAGCCCCAATCCTCAAACTGCAACCTATACAATAAATGTTTTAGGAGATAACGATGCAGGTATAAAGGCAAGTACATTTGCGATAACTGATGTAACAAATTATTTCAATAGCTATCCTAAGCTCACAATAGCAACGCCCACCTTTGAAGATGACGGCAGTGGTGGAAAAAAATGCGAAGTGATGATTCCATATACAGGCTTTGTAACTAAGCTTAGAGTGCATGTGGAAGCTGTCGGTAGTGGTTATATTACTCAAACGTCTGCGAGTACAGATGCAATAAATGATTTTGATGTGGATTTGGCAGCAGCTTCTCTAAGCAACGAAATATTAACTTTCTATGCTCGTTCATCAGGTGGCACTTCTAAGCAATATAAAATAAAATTTATTAGAAAAGAATCTGTAACTGTAAACATAAGTGTGGCAAATGAACTTTTGCAATCTGATGATTGCAAGGTAGAGATGAGTTGGACGTATGGAAAAAAAGAGGTTTCCATCAATAAGGGACAAGCTGGGATGAGTTCAGATCCTTTTAATGTTGCAAAAGGTGCTGGAGTTACGTTTAAAATAACTGCAGGAAACGGTGATAGAATAAAAGAATGTAGCTCTAATAAACATACCCCAATAACTATTGATAACCCTAAAACAAAGTCATTTGAACTCGTTGCAAATGAAAACTTTATCTTAACTGTGAAATTTAGGGCAGAAGCTAGCTTTAAGTGGGCTGATATTAATGCCTCTGATTCTAAAGGTTATAAAAGTGCCAATGTCAGTTATTATCTAAATAATATAAAGGAAAACGATTCTTATTCAAGCTCGACTACCACAGCTTCACCGGAAAAAGCAATGCAAAAAGGCGAAGAATGCAAATTCTGGATTGAATGGGGTAATAATGCTACAAAGCATAGAGTTTCTGCTTGGTTTGTAAACAGCGAGCCAATTACAACGAGCAAAGATGATGGTTCTATCATTCTTAATGACGACAAAACAAGCCTTACAATAAAAAATGTGAGCGGAGATTATGTGGTTAAAGTTTCCACAGTGCCACTATATGAGCTAACAC
Organism: uncultured Treponema sp.; assembly: GCA_905372205.1. Classification (GTDB taxonomy): domain Bacteria; phylum Spirochaetota; class Spirochaetia; order Treponematales; family Treponemataceae; genus Treponema_B. The sequence continues at coordinate 1,795 of CAJPOH010000151.1, read as the reverse complement.
TGGAAGTTTGTGATAAAAATAATGCAACTATAGCTACTCATGCTTATAGTTTTGAAGTTAAAAAAAATACAGCTACTGGGGAAGAAATACAAGAGAAACCCCTTGGCAAATATGCAGGAATTCCATCAGGCACCGAAGTTTATATAACTGCACTAGAAGGCTCTAACAGCGAGTATGATATAGAGGGATGGGAACTTAAAAAAGATAGTGATTCAGCTTTTGTACCATTAACAGGTGGTAGTGAAATAAATAAGAGAAACTTAACGATCACTGAAAACACAACTGTTAGGCTAATCTTGAAGAAAAAGACCGTTAAGGTGGAATGGAGCATTGAAGGGAACGATACAGAACTTCCATCTGGAATGGACACTATCATACAAGCAAAGGTTAATGCTACAGCTGTTCAAACTGGTAGCACTGAAGCAAATGTTGAATTAAATGGAAGTATAGAACTTGAAGTAACCCGTCTTGAAAATGGAAGAACAATAAAGGGGTGGAAAGTTGATGATGAATTAAAAACAACCAGCGATTCTAGCAAAGGAATAACAATATCACCTGATAAAAAGATGCTCACTCTCGCTAATATTCAATCTTCCCATAAGGTTGTTTTAGTGCTAGAAGCTGTAAAACACAAAATAACAATTGAAATAGAAGGACCTGCAGGAGGGGTTGCCTCTGAAATAGATAAATACACAATAGAAGTAACTGAAAATAATATTATTAAATCAGCAGATCCTGGTACTAAATACACCTATTCGGGTATTATACACAGTGAAAACTCTACTTGTAAATTTAAGGCAGAAAAACATGATTCTATTTATGAAGTTGGCAAATGGCAATACTATGATGATAATAATGGTAGCTGGCAACCTTATACAGATGCTCAATATGAAGATGATTCAAGTGTTCCAGGTGGGAAGAACCCAACCATCCTAAAAATTGCCCCAAATAAAGATCTCAAGCTAAAACTTGTTTTAAAACATAAGCCTGTTAAATTTAAGTTTATTAGACCAAATAGTTGTGTTGCTTCCTTTGAGGTTGGGAAAAAAGCTAATGATCCCAATGCTAAACCAATTACTGCAAATACAAGTAATTTTACAGAAGTTGACATTGAGAATGGAGAAGAACGTCTATACTTAAAAGTTCATGACCTTACACAAGATTATAAGATTGTTTCATGGAAGCTTAATGGAAGTGAAAATAATGCAAAGGAAAAATTTCTACAAGATGATGGCTTTTGGAAAGGTACTTATGAGTTTAACCAAAAACTTAATGCAGGTGATGAAATTGAAGTTACTGTAGCTAAGATGGTATGTGTAAAATTTGATGTTAAGCACTCTAGTGAGACTAATTTTTCTAGTGAAGGCAACTACAAAATAACCATCACAAAAAGTACCTCAAATCCTGAGGGAAAACTTTTGCTTCCTATACTAGCTAATGGAAAAGTAATAGATAAAAATATACACCAGAGTAAGAGATATATTTATGCAGAGGTAGGTACGATAATTAATGTTAAGTTGACGGACTTAAATTCTGATAAAAAATTGCAAGAATGGAGACGCGGAAGTGCTGTTCTTGGCAGTCCATGGGGTAATGGTGGACCTTCTTCTGGAAATATGACAGTAACTGGATATGCTATCAGTCTTCATGACGATAATCAAACCATAACAGCTATTGTTAAGAATGATTAGATAAGTGTTATTGCTAACCTGTTAGGTAGGCATGCGATTAATTGTGACTTACAAAGTTTGAAGAGGTTGAAGGTGAATTAATTAGTGCCTTTTTTATACCATCC
>CAJPOH010000150.1 GCA_905372205.1 uncultured Treponema sp. | reverse complement strand
ATTACAGGCTTACTTTTAACAATACCTTTTTTTCATAAACAAACAAGCATCAAGCTAAAAAAAGCTGGAGAAGCCCCTTATTTACGGATGACGTTAAGACATTTGAAAGAACAAAATATTAATGTTAATTATTCTAAGGATTTGAAGTTTTATTCTATCAAAGGAGGGCAAAGGATTAGAGGAATTCCTGCTGTTGTACCAGGAGATTGGTCATCAGCTTCTTTTTTAGCTTTAGCTAGTATTGCATCTTTTTCGCCTATTGCGATAATAAATCTATCTTTAGAAGATAGCCAAGCTGACTCCAAATTGTTGTATTATTTAAAAAAACTAGGAGTACCTATTAGGTTTAAGGGGGGTATGTTAAAAATTAAGTATACGTCTTCAACTATGCAAGGAAGAACTTTTAATATTGCTAACACACCTGATATTCTTCCTAGCCTTGCCTGTATTGCAAGTCTTGCAAAAGGAAAAACAATTCTTAAAGGAATAGATATTTGTAGATATAAAGAATGCAATAGAGTTAGAGCTATTGCTACAGAGCTTACAAAGCTTGGGGTTGCTGTAGTGGAAGAAAAAGATTCTTTGACTATCGAAGGTGTGGAAAAAATAAAGTCAAGGGTGAGGCTTTGCACATATAATGATCATAGAATTGCATTAGCTTTAATTGCTCTTTGTTTAAGTTTAGACAAAGAGGAATTTTGCATAATAGAAGATGTTGATTGTTGTTCTGTTTCATATCCAAATTTTGTTACTGTGTTAAAATCGCTGGGGGCAAATATAAAAATTCTTTGAAAGGCGAATAATTTTATATATGGTAGACTGAGAGGCTAATCTTTTGGGTGGCAAAGATACAAGATAACATTAGTCAAGTTCTAATGGCTTGCCTGTTTGGTGAATAGTGATTCCTTTCAAATACATTTCATTATCTTCCGTCACTTGCAATTGCCCCAACACAGTAATTACTTTTTCAACATCAACATCACTAACAAAATCACAAAGAACATTAATTGTACCTTCTAATGTATGCTTTGTATCATAACCTACCAATAGCTTAAACCCCAAATTGCTTTCAGTTTTTTGGATATTTGCAGGCATACCCTTCCATAAAACATAACATTTATCATAAAGATATGGTTTAGTTTCAATTTCTGCCAATTTAAAAACATCTTTTATTGTGTCAATTCTAGGTTCTTTCTCTAGTAAAGATTCAAGACCTCTAGCCTTTTCTTTTATCGAAAAAGTGGCATTAGAATTAAGAATTCTATTGATTTCTACTTGGGCTAAGTTATCATGATAAGTTTGAAAATACTTGCGTGCTTCTTCAAAGGAGATAAGAACTTCAGCATGAGTTAAGATTTCTCTATAAGCACCTTCCATGTCTATAGACTTCTTTTTTTCTGCGGAGTCGAGTGCGTATTTTGTTATGTTTTCTCTTTCAGCTGGTCTAAACATTGCATTAATAACAAGGCTAGTAAGAAAGCCAAGAAGAACAGCTAATGTTAAAGAAACAACGAGTGCAATACCTGCTTTAATATATTTTTTATAAAATTCAATTTTGCGAGGCATAGGATATAACATCCGAATTTTTTCCGTTCTTATAAAATCTCCCATAGACTCTGCAGTATCATATTTTTTTATGCAAGCTAGACCTTTTTTTGCAAGAATATAAGAAGGACGAATGCTCAAGATTCTTAAATAATACTCAACAGCTTTTCGTGTGTCATTCCGCCTCAAATACATAGCAGCAGTGGCTGCCATAAGGTCGGGATCATTTGGTTTTAATTTTCTAGCAGTAGAAAAATAGTCTTTAGCACTTGCCATTTCTCCTAAATTCAAAAAAGCAAGCCCAATATAAAAGTGAAATGCAAACGAATCTCTATATTCCAAAACATGAGGTTCTAAAAGTTTAATTACTTCATTGTATTTTTTATAGGCTAAAAGTTTTCTGCCTTGTGAAATTATTGAGAAAGCCATCTTATTTGTGCTCCTCAATATCTTTAATTGCATTGTCTGCTTGATCTGTTAAGTTTTCAATTTCATCATCAGAGATTACGTCTGGGTTTTCTTCCACAGCATGAATCCTATTAAGGAGTTCTTGAATATAGTCATAGTTTCTTTTTTGCTCTTCTGTCATGTTTTCAGTGGTTTCTATTATTTTTTTCTGTGGCTCTTCATCTTCTGATGTATCACTTTGAATGTTATACCCCTTACTTGAGCGAATAAAATCGTGATAGCCTATGGTAGTAGTTATAGTCATCATTTCAGTTGGTTTTAGATTTTTAGTTGACCAAATGAAAAGACATGCAGAGTCATCGTGCAAGTATTTTGAATTGAAAGATCTTCCTTCAACGACATCAGGAAGCCATTTCCTCGTATTTAGGTGTTCCCAATTAGCTATGTACACTTGTTGAGGAGAATCAACTCCATGCTTAAAAAAGAACATACAAGCAGATTCTGAGTTGCTAGAGATTATAACAGAATCACGGTCTATTTTAGGATTAAATGAAGTTTCAGATGTTATTGCTTCTCTCAAATCCGTTGCAAGAGGTGCTTTTTTATTATGCTCCCCTAATAACGTGTCAAAAATAGCTCTCAAAGCTACATTTGCATCCTTACTTTGAGTGTTTTCTATAGTTGTCTCTATTTTTAATAAAGGTCCTGCAGTGTTGCCATATTCGTCAGGAATAAAAGAAAGTCGTTGAACAATATGCAACTTATCTTTTATGTTGAATGTAATTAAACAAGTGTTGTTTACTTTTTCTACACTTAACGGCTTCCCAAGTTTTCGTTCAAGTTTATATATTTTACCATCTAAAAATACACTAAACTTATTTGTTTGCCCATAAGCTACGTCATCGTATAAGGGGACGTAGTTGTTTTTTCCATTTGTTGAAAGCTGATAAAGGCAAAAAGCACCTGTTCTATCAAATACTTTTAATTTTAGATAACCTTCGTTAAGCTCAACGATGTTGTCAGGTGAGAGGTTAAAAAGGAGAATAAAAAAAGAGAAACTCACAAACAAAGCTTTTTTCATTTTTCTTCCTCTTGCTGTAGTATTTCATCGTACATGCCTTCAAGTTGCCTTGCCTTTCTCTTTAGAATTTCTAGTACAAGCCTTCTTTTCTCTGCTGCTTCATCAACTTTTTCTGTTTCTTCTTCTACCACTTCTTCTATAGGTTCTTCTTCAGTGGACTCTTCAGCTGGTTCTTCTAACAATGCTAAAATATCTAGTAATTCTTTGTTTTTTGCCTCTAGGACTAAAAGTTTTTCATAAAGTTCGGCATTCTTTTCTTTTTCTTCTTTTAAGATTTTTTCTAGTTCTTCCCACTTAGATTCGTCTACCTTAGTTGTAAGGCTGTCTTTGTAATCAGCAATTGCTTTTTCATAATCCTTTTGCTTTGCTTCATATTCTTTTGCTAGATTCATTGTTTGTTCTTGATTAAGCCTAAGAAGTGTTAGTAATTCTTCTTGTGTGGAAGCCTGATCTATCAATGAAATTCGTTGCTTAACAAGTTCTGTCTTGGAGGAAGAGGGGTAGTTTAATAGGATTCTTGAAAAAATATCTCTTGCTTCTTGCAACCTCCCAGAAAGATATAAACTTTCTCCTATCCAATAATATGCCTGCAAAAGAGAGCGATGTGTTGGATATTGATGTATGAATGAATAAAGTTCTTTTAATGATTTTTCAAACAAGCCTAAAAGACAATAAAGACGACCACGTTGATATAAAACATCAGAATACTTATCACTTTTTGGATATCGAGATAAAAAAATATTTGCAGAATTGATAGCATTTTTATAGTTTCCACTAGAAGCCAGTGACATTATGAGGTAGTAAAGAGACGTTTCAATTTCATTTTCTGTTTTTGCATTATTGATTGCACCTTGAAAGTTATTAATCGCTTTTAACCAATCACTTCTGGCATAAGCATCAAGCCCTGCAACAAAATAATTTTCTGAATGAGCATATAGAGAGAAGAATAACAAAACTAAAAAAAAAGAAACCTTTTTCATATATCAAGTTCGCCAGAAAAAAAAGAAGAACCAGAAACCACCACATCAGATCCTGCTTCTAACACTATGGGCAGGGTGTGAT
>CAJPOH010000149.1 GCA_905372205.1 uncultured Treponema sp. | reverse complement strand
GTCTCTTATGAATCCTTAACCTCATCACATCAGTTGCCATCCAGCCATAACTTATGGCAACTTGAAAAAGGGATGAGCTACCGCCAGCCTAGCTTTAATTCATACGTTTCCTTAAAATACCTGTACTAGTGTTTTTTTTAACTTAATGATACAATAATTGGAGATACTGGAAAGCTTAGTCTTTAAAATAAAGCTTAGCTTTTGTGAGAATATCTTGAGGGCATGCATATGTCTTCTATATTAAAGGAGTGAAATTATGAAAAAGTTTTTTCTTCTAACGAAGTACTTTTCTTTCCTACTTGCACTGTTTGCAGTCTTTGCGTTGATGTCATGTAAGCATGATAACAAAAACAAAACGCCAGATCCAACCCCCAACCCTAGCCCCAACCCAGGTCCAAATCCTACACCAGATCCTTCTAACAAAGAATACTTATCTTATGAAACTCAAGGAATTCCTTTTACGATGGTACGAATTCCTGATTGCAAAGCTCAAAGAATAAGTTCTAAATTTCAAGGAGCATATGGTTTGACATACGTAACACTATCTCCTTTTTATATGATGGAAACCGAAGTTACTCAAGAATTGTATTATTCTGTGATGGGAGAAAACCCTTCAAAATTTACTGAGTCTGACATTGAAGAAGGCGAAGAACAAATGAAGCGGCCAGTGGAGTGTGTAAGTTGGACTGATGCAGTGATTTTTTGTAATAAACTTACAGAGGATGTAATGGGTGCAGAAGAATGTGTCTATGATATTGGTGGAGGACCAGCAGAAAAAGGCTCTATAAAGATGATCGTAAATGATAAAGGAAAAATTGAAAGAAAGGGATTCCGTCTTCCAAGTAGTACAGAATGGGAATGGGCATGTAGAGGAGGACATTATCAACCTATACAATACATAGGCCCCGTTTTGCCCGAAACTGAATTTGAAGGTTTAGATGAGCTAGAAGAACAAGCTCGTTATGCAAGAATAGATGAGTTGAATAAAAAATGTTGGGCAATGCTTCCAGAGTATGCTTGGGTAGGAAAAGAAGGTAAAAACAAAACTCATGAGGTGAAGAAAAAGAAACCTAATCTGTATAAATTATATGATATGAGTGGAAATGTTGCCGAATGGGTGTGGGATACATTTCTAGATGATGATTCATTGGGAAATTATCCCGACTATATAAAGAAAGGTGAACCAGTTCCCGAAGACATTGTCAAAATTAATCCCTTTGGTCCAGAACCACAAAGCACTGATGACAAGATAACAATTAGAGGGAGTACTACCGTTCCTCCCGATAAGAATTTTCCACCTCATCTTTTGTTTTATCATAGTTCTTGCACTTATAGGTTAGGCTCTACTGTTAATTCAACTGCAAATTGGTTAGGTTTTAGAATAGTTTGTGGTGAACTTAATGGAGAATAAAACTAAGAAGTAAAGAAGATACTTTAATTTAAAAAGCCTTATGAAAGCAATTTCATAAGGCTTTTTTATTAAAATTCCATCCTTGCTTTTTATCATATCTTTTTGTAGATTAAGATGTAGCATAATTAAGGAGAAAGTTATGAAAGAAAGCTCTTTTGATGTGTTTGGTATGAGCTGTGCTGCATGTTCTTCTAGCATAGAAAAAACTCTTTTAAAGCTAGAAGGCATAGAGAATGTTCACGTTTCACTTCTTACTAATAGCATGAAAGTTTTTTATGAGCCTAGCCTTGTAAGCATAGAAAAAATAATTAAAACAGTTGAAAGCATAGGCTATAAAGCAGTGCTAAAAGGTGAAGAGGATGGGATATCTTCAAAAGAGTCATTAGAAGATGATTCAAGACAAAATGATAGTATCATCCTTAAAAAAAGACTCTTTGCTTCTATTCTTTTTACCTTGCCACTTTTTTATATTTCAATGGGAGGCATGCTAGGTCTTCCAATTCCACGTTTTTTTATAGGAAATGAAAATGCACTTTCTTTTGCATTCACTCAATTTTTGCTTTCATTAGCTGTTGCCATTATAAATCAATCTTTCTTTATAAAAGGTTTTTCTGCACTTATAAAAAGACATGCAACAATGGATTCTTTAGTTGCGATTGGTTCTTTTTCTTCCATCGTTTATGGCATTTTTTCAATATATAGGCTTATGTTTTGTAATGATGCTATAACCCAAAAATTTATACATGGAATTATTCATTCTCTATACTTTGAATCTTCTGCAACTATCTTAACTTTAGTAACACTTGGCAAATATATGGAAAGCCTTGCAAAGAAAAAAACAACTAAAGCTATAACATCTCTTATGGAACTAGCTCCAAAAACTGCAATAGTGATTAGAGATGGAAAGCAAATGACTATATCTTATGAGAAAATAGTTTTAGGAGATGTTATTTGCATAAAAGAAGGAACGAGACTTCCTTGTGATGGTGTGGTTTTGGAAGGAGCTGCATTGTTAGACCAATCTGCTATTACAGGAGAAAGCATTCCTGTAGAAAAAAAGGTAGGAGACAATGTTATAAGTGCTTCAATAAATTGTATGGGTTATTTCACATTTAAGGCAACAAAGGTAGGGCAAGATACAACTCTTTCGAAAATTATTGCATTGGTGAAAGAAGCAGCAGATAGTTCTGCTCCTATAGCACATTTGGTAGATAAAGTGGCTAGCATTTTTGTGCCTGTAGTAATTATTATTTCTTTCTTTTCTTTTACCTTTTGGCTTCTTCTTATACAAAATTTTACACTTGCCTTTTCAATTGGAATCTCAGTATTAGTAATTTCCTGTCCCTGTGCTTTAGGGCTTGCAACACCAACTGCTATAATGGTTGGTATGGGGCGTTCTGCATCTTTAGGCATTTTAATTAAGTCAGGAGACGCTTTAGAAGCATTTCATAAAGTGAAAGTTATTGCTTTTGATAAAACAGGAACCATCACAGAAGGAAGTCCTAGTGTTACCTCGATTAAATCTTTCTCTAATGAATTTGAAGAAGAGGATATTCTTTCATTTGCATATTCACTCGAAGAAAACTCTTCGCATCCAATAGCTTTTAGCATAATTAATGAAGCAAAGAAGCAGAATATCAAAAAATTAGAAGTTAAAGATTTTGAAAGCATAGTTGGAAAAGGTTTGAGTGGAAAGATTGGAAACAAAACAATCTTCATTGGAAATATGAAACTTATGCAAGATTTTAAATGTGATGACTCTCTTGAATCCTTTGATATAGAAGACACTGCATTGTTTATAGGTATTTCTGAAGATGAAAGCTCTGGCAAAATTATAGGAATGATTAGCATTTCTGATAAGATAAAAGGTGAAGCAGTTAGTTCTATTAATGAATTAAAGGCTTTAAACATCAAGCCTATTATGCTAACGGGTGATAACGAAAAGATTGCTATGAAAATTGGACGTGAAGTAGGCATTAATGATGTTATAGCTTCTTGTATGCCCAGTGAAAAAGTTGATGTAATTGACCAGTTAAAAAAAGAAAGTCTTGTTGCAATGGTTGGAGATGGAATTAATGATTCTCCTTCGCTAGCAAAAGCGGATGTGGGCATTGCTATTGGAAAAGGACAAGACATTGCCATTGAAGCAGCAGACATAATTTTAATGAATGGAAATTTGGCAACCTTGGTGGATGCTTTGCGTCTTAGCAAATTTGTAATGAAGATTATAAAAGAAAATCTATTTTGGGCATTGTTTTATAATTCTTTGTGCATCCCCATTGCAGCAGGAATTTTACTTCCTTTTGGAATATACCTATCTCCTTCTTTTGCAGCTTTGGCTATGAGTTTTTCATCCGTTAGTGTGGTTCTTAATGCCTTGAGAATTAATGGATTTAAAGGAACTGTAAAAAACACTAATATAGACTCTGCTAGTTTGACTAATAAACCTATTTTAGATAAAAATCTTGGAGGTGATGTTATGATTTTTTTTGTTGAAGATATTTCGTGCAAACATTGTGTGGCTCGAATCGAAAAAGCCTTGAATGAAAAGCTGTCAAATGCAAAGGTTAAAGTAGAGTTAGAAACTAAAACAGTAGAAGTGGAAAGCGTTAGCAATGCAGAAGAAGTAATGGCAATCATTAAAGAAGCTGGCTATACTCCTAAAATTAAAGTTTAGTATAATTAGAAAAATAGATATATTT
>CAJPOH010000148.1 GCA_905372205.1 uncultured Treponema sp. | reverse complement strand
GTAATATAATTTTTAAATTATGTTTTTTCTCTTTGTGCCAAAGCAATAAAAAAGAATGCCTAAAACTGTCCAAGCTATTAAAAATATAATGGAACCTAAGGAAAGTTGTGCTGGAGAGCCGGGAACTAAAAGTAAGCCAATAAAGATTAGTCCTATAATACAGGCAAGAGAGCAAGTAATTTTTTCAAAGACATTTTTGCTATATCTTATACCAATAAAACCTACATAAGAATATGCCAGAGCAGCCAAGACTGATGCCATGTCAACGATTAAAATGATTACATCTCGACCAATCCAAGGAGCTATGAGGCTTACACCAGCAATGAATAATATTGCCTTAGGATATAAACCTTTTTCATTTTTTTCTCCTAAGAACGCAGGACTCAATTTTTCTTTGGAAATTGCCCCCAACAATTTGCTACTTCCTATCATAAAGCCATTAATACCCCCCGTAACTGCAGAGAAAAGAGCAAACAGCATAAATATAAAGCCAATCTTTCCTGTCTTTGTAGACACCGAAGAAGCAACAGCCCATTCCAGTTCTTTTGCTTCTTGTGGAGCATAACTGAGTGCTGCAATGGTGTTTAGAAGAACATAGATCAATATACCAAACAGAATTGCCGTAATCGCTATGACATGTGCTTTAGCAGGCTTAAACTGCAAGTCTTGCGAAACTTGCGGAATCACATCAAAGCCTACAAACAAAAATGGAACAATTGCTAAAACGGGAGCAATCTTTGCAAGCGATATTTGTTCCCAACCTAGATAATTATTGGAAAATGCTTGCAAGTCACTTTTCTTCAATATAATAAAGAACAGAGAAACTACTATAAGGACAAGAGACGTACTCATTATATTTTGTATTCTTGCACTTAAAATCAAGCCCTTCAAATTAATTAAAGTGAAAATGATTATTGGAGTGGATGCAATCAAAATGTCTGTAATATAGACATCTGTTTGCCCTATCTTATATAGATGCCCCCACATAACAACAGAACCGAAAATCTTTCTAAAAATAAGCACATAAGCAGTTGCATTCAGTGGAACCATGCTAAGATAGCATAAACTTAGCGACCAACCCACAATAAACCCATGCACACTACCAAGGTTGGAAAGTGTGTACGAAAATTCGCCTCCCTCTCCAACATGGCAAGTGAGCATAATCTGGTAAGCTTTTTGAATGATAATAACAAAAATGCCACCTATGCAAAGGCCAAGAAGTGTGCTAAGCACTCCAGATTTAGGCAAAAAGAGCTGACCTGGCAGAATAAAAGAACCCCATCCAATAATTGAGCCTATAACAAGATTTAAGATATCAAACTTGGACAAACCTTTTCTTTCTTCTGCCATATCATTTCCCTTAGAATCTTGACACTTTAAGCATTCTAATATGTTAAACTAGCCTAGTTGAAATTATATTTTGTTACAATTGGCTTTCTGCCTGTTGTAACATCATTGTAGTATTCATAGTTGCTAAGCCCTAAGAATGACCCCATAATGTTGTAAGCATTTCTATAGCCATTGCCTTGTAATGCACAAATTGCATTGTAGCTTCTTTGGCTAGATCTGCAATGCAAATACACTGGCTTATCTTTTGGAATTTCATTCATTCTTTCTCTAAATTGGCTCAATGGAATGTTGATTGCATTTACTATGTGTCCTGCTTCAAATTCATTAGGCTCTCTCACGTCGATGATGCAAGCATTTTTTTCCACTAGTTCACGAACAGAAGTAACAGGAACCTGGCGGAATACACCGTTTAAGATGTTCAACGCAACAAGAGCGGCATGGTTTACAACATCCTTTGCAGTGCCAAAGTAAGGAGAATAGCAAAGCTCAAGTTCCTTTAAGTCTTCAAGAGTTCCGCCTAGCATTATAAAAGAAGCAATAATATCAACTCTCTTATCCACATTGCCCTTACCAATTGCTTGTGCTCCTAAGATGCGTCCTGAAGGTTTTTCAAAAATAAGTTTGAAAAACAAAGGATTTGATTTAGGCATGAGTCCTACTTTATCACCGGGAATAACGTAGACATAGTCATAATGTATGCCATTTTTCTTGCATTCTTTCTCGTTCAAACCTGTGCATGCTGCGTTGTAGTCAAAGCAGTGAATTACAGAAGAGCCAATAACTCCTGTATTTCTATGTGGAATTCTATACATATCGTCAGCAGCAGCTCTTGCCTGCCTTTGTGCAGGGCCTGCCAATGTGAGACGCGTCTTTTCGTTTGTGATGTGATGTGTTACTTCGATAGCATCCCCTACAGCATAGATATCAGGTACATTTGTTCTATAGTTGTGGTCTACTAGGATTGCACCTGTTTGTCCAAGTTCTACACCAGCACTCTTTGCAAGTGCTGTTTCAGGAGCCACACCTAATGCCATAATTACAATCTTGGCTTGTTTTTTTGTCCCACTCTCTAAGAGAATGAAGTCGTCACCAATTTCTTTAATTCCATCACTTAAAACTAGGTCAATCCCCTTATCATGTAATTCTCTATGTAGAATTTGAGCCATGTCGTAGTCGAATGGAGACATCACTTGGTTTAGTTTTTCAACCAAACAAACATTCTTTTTTCCTGCAAGTTTGAAGTTTTCAGCTACTTCCAAGCCAATAAAGCCTGCTCCTATAACTGCAATGTCTTCGATGTTATTGGCAACAACATAGTCGTCAATTGCTTTGATGTCCACAACATTTCTCACCGTGAATACGTGTTTTTTATCAATTCCCTTTATTGAAGAAGGAAGAATAGGAGAAGCCCCAGGAGAAAGAACTAGCATATCATAAGATTCTTCAAATTCCTTACCTGTACTCAAATCTTTTACAGTAACTGTCTTTTTGCCAGAGTTGACCTTCATTACTTCGTGTCCTGTTTTTGCAATAATATTGTATTGCTTTTTGAATTGTTCAGGACTCATCAACACAAGATTTTCACTTGCAGGCACCATTCTGCTCAAAAAGAATGGAAGACAACAGTTTGAAAAAGAGACATTAGGACCTCTTTCAAACATAATCACTTCAGCACTTTCGTCTAAGCGTCTTACCCTAGCAGCAACGGATGCACCACCTGCAACACCGCCTGCTATAACAACTTTCTTTGCCATAGTATTCCTCCTAACCAATGGTAAAATTCAGATATTGGATAAATATATATTGTATACCAGTTTATAAAATATGTCTAGGTTTATTTTTTATTGTTAAAACCCTATAAAATCATTATTTATTGTGTTATAGTGTTCTTATTCTTATGAAAACATATAAAAAATATATTTCGCTTGATGGTGTTCAAGTGGTTTCCATTAACGGAAAAGATCAAAAGGTTGTAGCTTTGCATTATGATTCTAGAAAGATCATTCCCAATTCTGCATTTTTTGCATTGGATGGCATACATAAAGACGGAAAAACTTTCATAGATGATGCTATAAGAAAAGGTGCTAAGGTGATAATTTATGAAGGTGAACTTTCTCATTTTCAAGAGGATATCTTGTATGTTAGTGTGAAAAATATTAAAGATGCAATGGCAAAGATTGCTTGTCATTTTTATGAAAAGCCTTCTTCGTCTCTTTGTGTAATAGGAGTTACAGGTACGGAAGGAAAAAGTAGCACAACTTCTTTTATTTTTCAGCTATTGACGCTTTTGGGAAAAAAAGCAGGTTTTGTTTCTACAGTTAGTTATTCTTATGGAAATGAAACTTTAGATAACCCTGAACATCAAACAACTCCTGAGTCAACTCAAGTTCAAGAACATCTTGCAAAAATGAGAGATAATGGGGTTTTTTATGCGGTTTTAGAATCTTCATCTCATGGTCTTTCTGAGAAAACATCACGCCTTAAAGGTGTCTTGTTTGATGCAGGAGTTTGCCTTAATATCACAGAAGAACACTTAGAATTTCATAAGACTATAGAATGCTATAGAAGCGACAAAGCAAATCTTTTTAGAATGATTGGAACCGAAAACATTCATCAAAAATCTTCCATCGCTGTGCCTACTTTTGCAGTAATCAATGAAGATGATGAAAATGCTTCATACCTAAAAAGTATTATTAAAACTTCATTTTATTCCTTTACTCACAATAGAGAAAAATTTGAAAATGCAAAAGAAACAAACATGTT
>CAJPOH010000147.1 GCA_905372205.1 uncultured Treponema sp. | reverse complement strand
TCTTACCACACAATTTCTTATTTTGCATAACTTTATAAAACATAAAATCATCTTGTATTGTGAGTTCATCAAACTCTTTCATTTTCTTACGTATCATACGAAGATTATACACAAAAAATAAAAAAAGAGGCAACTTCTCGTTAAAAGAAGCCACCTCTTCCTGTACGCCAACCGGCAACTATAGTTCATTTACAGGGATATCCACTTCGCTCGAGCAAAAGGTCTCTGCACGCCCGAGCAAAAGGTCTTTGCACGCTCGAGCAAAGGGTCTTTGCACGCCCGAGCAAAAGGTCTTTGCTCGCTCGAGTGGGACATACCCACTCGCCCTATTGAAGGGTTGCCACTCGCCCGAGTGGGACATACCCACTCGCCCTATTGAAGGGTCGCCACTCGCCCGAGTGGGACATCTCCCCACGCTCGGAGGGGACATCTCCCCACGCTCGGAGGGAACATCTCCCCACGCTCGGAGGGAACACCTCCCTACGCTCGGAGGGAACATCTCCCTACGCTCGAAGGGAACACCTCCCTACGCTCGGAGGGAAGACCTCCCTACGCTCGAAGGGAGACCCTCACTTCGCTCGGGGAAGGCTAGATAGTTTTTAGTTATTCCAAACCCATTCACAATCAAGACCGACGTTGACACTTGTTTCTTCTTCAAGATTAAAATCAAAGGTAGCTTTAACATCCACAGGATCACTTTCTTCTTCAACTTCATCACCTTTTAGGTTAAAGAAGAAAACCTTGTCATAGTTTATAGCTTTTTTAACCGCACCCGAGGGAGTCTCATTTGCAATAAAACCGTAATAACCGTCGGATGCCACAACTAATTTCTTAGGCAGAACAGCAATAAAACGTCTTGGAGAAAAGCCTGCTTTTTCCTTTTCATCTTCATCTTTAATCTCAAAAACTTTTTTAGCACTATTTAAGGCTTCATCTGTGTTGCAAACTTTCCACATAGCTCCAGAAACTGTTGCCTTACGTAGCTTAGGCGAGGGATTATCCTCTTCAGTCTGGAAAGATTCTCCACCTACTCGCTTATAAGAAAGAGCATACAAGAGACCATTATAGGCGTACATATCAGTGATATTTTCTCTTATGTACTTATCCCATTGTGCAACTTTATCCTTCAAATTTGGAGCTGGATTCGAAGGATCATTACTATAGCTATAATCACTAAACATTTCTGTAGGCACTCTCGAGGTTTTACTTCCCACTATGTCTATAGCGGCGTTAGGTGGGTCATAAGTAGTTGTTGAGTTATGAAGATATTTCCTTACTTCTATGTTATAGCTTTTGTAGTATTTGTTATTGTTAGGTCTTGTATATTCCAGCTCTTTTTGAGCAATAAAAACACCATCTTTATTTGCTGCTATAGCCATAATCTGCCTTTCAAGCTCGTTTGAAATCTCACCCACAGGTATGTCACTTAGAAACGTACCATCAGCAGTTCCATTCTTAAAGTTATTATTTTCAAAACGATGCTTCTTTATAGTAATCTTAGAAGGAGCATCAATATACGAATAATATAGAGTTCCTGATGCATCACTATCTGCATACACTGCCATAATAAATTTATCAAGAGTGGTATCACTCAGTCCAAAATATGTAACATCAAATTTTGCATTTGAAGAAGAAAAACTTTTGCCCAAAACAGTTGCTAAAGCACTAAGGTCGTAGTTGTTATCTTCTGTTAATTCAGCTCTCACAACGTAATACCTGCCACCGCTTTCGATTAGTATGTATAAATTGCCAAATTGGTCATAGCAAAATTTGTCATAAACTTTGTATGCAGTGTCAGTACTATTACTTGCAAACGATGGTATTAGAGTAGTAGGGTCTGTTCCAAGCTCTTCTTTAGTGAGTGCATAAAACTTTGCTTCTTTCTCAGTACGTGACACCTGATTCCAAAGCATTATAGCATTAGTAGCTCCTTGCCAAACCTTTTCTTCTGCATACCATTTAATGTCATTAGAAGGATTGTCCATTTCTTTTTTAGTAAGGCTATTGCCGTCATATTTAATAGCTACGTATCCATTTATGTTTCCCGACACTCTGCCGTCATAGTCTTTATTAACCACATCACGGAAAAACTTAAGCTCTTGAGTTTCTTTATCAAAGCCTATTGGTCTTATGTCTTCTATGTTCGTTGCTAGTTTAAAAAGAGGCTCATTGGTTTTCTGCAATTTGGAGCCATTTTTTTCCACTGCCAAAGCGTAAACATCCTGGTCTCCAGCATTGTTGCTATACAAGAAATATAAAACATTATCATACATTGAAAGACCTAGAACTTTTTTGGAAGCAAATTCTCCTGGTAGAATACCAGATTCAGGCTTTGCTGAAGTTTCTAATGCTCCATTGTTTATACCTATACTTTCGATTTCTTTAGTACGATCATTGTATGCCCAAATTCTCCCATCATAAATAGTCATAATCTCTTTTAAAACATAATTACCTCTAGTTATATTTCCCCAGTTATTTCCATCAAGCCTATATAACTCACTCGAGTCAATATAATAATACAAGTCTTTTTTTACATGGTCATAATACAGCCTAGTTATTTTATTAGTGCCAGTTAGTCCCTTTAAGTCGATATCCTCAAACTTATAATCATGTTTATACACAACACTGTTTCCAGCTTTATGAGGTGAATATTTTTCTAATTTATTAGTACTGCTAAAATCTTCGTGCAACACATAAAAATTACCCGAAGAATCAACAATATAGCGAAGTCCATCTGTGTGTGGTCTACCAATACTTAGAACATCATCAGGACTGTTCTCAAAATGTAAGAATCCGCTTTCATCATGCAGCTTTATCTTAGCAAAAGTGTCTCCTGATACCTTTTCATAGCTAAAAAAGAGCGTTGGTTTTGTTTTTGCAATTGCTTTGCTTTCGGGTAGCCATGTTTCAAGGTTTTCTTTTTTAACACGAATGTCTTCACTTTTTAAGTTAAAACTTACCAGTCTATTCTTGTTTTCTAACAATTGAGCTTGTCCTGCTTCGTATTCACGTATCATGCCATCGTCTGCAATATACAAAACATCTTCGTTAAAGCCTACAAAGCGTTGAGGTCCATAAAATTCCTTTGCCCCATCCTCTTCTTTTACGTTGATAATATGATGTTCATCAGCTTTATATTCTTTCTTAGCTATAAGGCCTTCACCTTCGCTAATAGTGACGTTATCACCGACAGTATAGTCACATTTTATGATTCCACCTGTTGAAATAAAGTAGCCCGAACCATCATCATTCCTGCATAGAAGATAGATATTTTTATCATTCATAAAGGAATCAACAAAAGAGCCACTAACATACTCCTTACCAGATGGGGCTCCTTCTACCTTTAATGATAAAAGGGTTTGATTTATTGTTCCTTCACCTATTTTCAAAATAGAAGTGTTCTCACCATTAAACTTATATAACTTAATCTTATATCCTGATCCTGATCCTGATCCTGAATCCCACCCTACAGTTGAAATAACATTATTATACACGCTCATTGCAGAGATATCAGTCATAGTGGGAGGTCTGGAAGGTGTTATATCTTTCAGTGTGCTTCCTTCTTCAGGAACTAAATAAAGCTTTGTCTGTGGAGGTGTACCTATTTTATAAGAAACAAAAACATTGCCTGTTTTGGTGTCTGCAGTAACAAGTATGTTTGTTCTATCACTACCAGTTCCACAACTAAAAGAGCGATCCTCATCACCTTCACTTGTATAGCGTTTTAAGATAATATTTGACGTGCTACTACCACCACCCGCATTATCTTTATAAAAGATGTATGTTCTACCTTTTGAGTCTCTACAAAATGAAGGGATCTTTTCCTTATACTCATCAATTGAAACCTCAATATCTTTGCCACCTTCAGTAAAAAAAGGGGAGGCTTTATCATCTTCATCAAAAAAACCTAGACTAAATCTTTTTACAAGGTTACTAGGATCAGTTTCATCCATATAAAGCTTAAACTTCAGAGGTTCCAGCTCTGCAATTGCTTTTTTTAACTTTACACTTAAATTATTTGTGCCACTAGCCACAGTTATTTCGGTGCTTCCTTTCCACTTTCCACCAGGGCTTCAGCATGAAAAAAGTATTTTAAATCTGAAGTCCCTATCAAATGTA
>CAJPOH010000146.1 GCA_905372205.1 uncultured Treponema sp. | reverse complement strand
TCCTTCTTCTTCTGTAATCACTCCTGAGTTCATGTCCGCGTCAATACCCATACTCTTTGTGTTATTGAATTCCATTGCATATCTAGCAGCCACTTCAGAAATACGAGATGCACCTTTTGTGATTACAAAAGCCTGCACTGCAATCAAAACAATAAAAATCACAAAGCCAACAACCAAGCCAGAAGTTGAAGCATCATTTGAACCTATAACAAAGGAAGCAAAAGCTTTAATCATTTTTCCATCAAAATTTATTCCTTTTGTTAGGATTGATTTTGTTGAAGAAATATTTATTCCTAGACCAAACACTGTCACAATCAAAAGCATAGAGGGAAAGACTGTAAATTGAGTTGGGTCATCTTCAAAAAGAATAACCAACAAAATCATCAAGCTAAACATCAAGTTTAGCACCATTAATATATCAAGAAAGGTTGAAGGCATAGGAGGCAATAGCAATAAAAATACTGAAAATATTGCTATAGCAGCTAAATATACATTGGATAGATTTGCTAAAAGTTTTTCTTTAAATAACGCCACCTGTCATCTCCTTCATTTTTTGTTCGTCCATGCTATAAACTTTAGAAAGAATTACAGCAATCGCATTAAAATACATTGGAGGAATCATCTGCCCTACTTCAACAGTTGCATATAAGCTTCTCGCTAATGGTTTATTTTCCACTATAGGAACACCATTATCTCTTGCAATTCGCTTTATACGCCTTGCTGCATTGTCTTCACCCTTTGCTGTAACCATAGGAGCTTCCATCATTTCACGTTCCCATTTAATAGCTACCGCAAAATGAGTTGGGTTTGTGATGATCACATCTGCTTCCTTTACACTTTGCACAGTTCTTTTTGATAAAATCTCTTGCATTTGTTTTTTTATTCTTGCCCGAACTATTGGGTCTCCTTCCAACATTCGATATTCTTCTTTCACTTCTTGCTTACTCATTTTAAGAGATTCCATAAATTGCTTTTTTTGAAAGAAATAATCGGGAATGCTAAATACCATCAAAAACAAATGCAAGAGATTTTATCAGAAAAAAATAAAATCTTTGCTGCTTCGATTGCAATAAAACCTATAGCGGTAGCAAAGTTAACTTGCAAAAGAGAAACCATTTTAGGAATACTCATTGCTATTATAGAATAGCCTATTATCGAAATTACCACAACCTTAAAAATAGATTTTCCTAAATTAAATAAACTTTCTACAGAGAAAAAAGCACGCTTAAAAAAGCGAGCAAAGTTTGGAACCACTTTGTTAAAATCTGGCTTTATAGGTTCTACAGAAAAGATAAAACCTCTATTCTGTGCTATGTTAGAAATAATTCCTGCAAACATAGCTGAAAGTGTAATAGGAAGCACAAGCCATAAAAAATAGTTTATGAATATGCCAAACCACCTGCTATTGAAAAGTTCTTCTTTTGTACTTCTTTCATAAAAAAAGGAGATGAGTTCCATGCAGGATCTGAATATAAAACTTCCTAAAAAAAATAATACAAGAGTTGGAAGAAAAATAACAATGCTAGAATTTAGGTCGCCACTTTTTGCAACACGCCCTTTTTTTCTTGCCTCACTAATCTTATATTCTGTTGGATCCTCTGTTCTTCCTTCATCTTCTGCCGCAAACCACTGTAGATCAATAAAAGTGCCAGAAAGTTTCTTTTGCCCAAGCACAACTCGAGTAGCTTCTTTTTTATTGCCATCATTTGAGATTTTTTTTTGTGATGTAATCCAAAAAAGCATTAACTCTCGCATCATTTGCTTGCCCCAAATTCCATAAATAAGTAATGGAGAGAAGTAAAACCTGAACGCAAAATTTCATCAAAAGTATTAATAAGAAAAGGAAACATTATGGTAAGCAAAAAGAAGGTTACCAATATTGTTACAGGAAAACCTTCAGAAAGTAAGTTCATCTGTGGGGCTGCTTTTGTTAATAAGCCCATGGTTACGTGAATTAAAACCAAAGTTCCCATAATTGGCATAGACATAACCATAGCATTCAAAAAAAGAGTTGTCATGCTCTTAAAAAGTAAACCTACTATAGGTTTTTCACTTTTCAAAAACACAAAACAATTCACCCTACTTATACTTTCAACAATACCTGTAAAAAAAAGACGCTGAAAACCTTTAATCTGCAAAAATATAATAGCTGCAATAAAATTGAAATATTGGCCCATAAGAGGATTTTCAATTTGCGAAAGTGTATCATACACACCAGAAGCACCAAAACCCATCTGATACGTAAAAAACTGACCAGCTGTGCTAAACGTTGAAAATATCATCAAAACAAAAAAACCTGTTAGTATTCCTATCAAGACTTCCCCAAGTAACAATAAAAGATAATGAAAATTAAAAACCTCTGTATACTGGGAAATAGGATAATATGGTAAACAAAGGAATGCAATAAAGCCGGCTAATGCAATTTTGACAATTCGAGAAACTGCACGTGTAGATAGGAGTGGAGTCGTAAATATGAGACCTGAAACCCTTGCAACGATGAGTAAAAAAGTAGGGGCTTTGTTTAATATAAAATCAAAAGGGTTCTCCATAAGCTTCACCTAACAAGAAGCGGAATTAAGTTAAATATATTCATTGTGTAGCTAGCCATAAAGCTAAACATCCAACCACCCAAAAAAGCTAGCATAATCAAAATTGTTATTATTTTTGGAACAAACGTTAGAGTCTGTTCTTGAATAGAAGTCGTCGCTTGAAAAATTGCGACAACTAAACCTACCAACAAGGTAGCGAACAATATAGGAGATGCTAATAGCAATACAGCAAAAATTCCTTCCCTTAATAATGTTACAATTACGCCAATACTCATTTTTATTCCTATTGAGTTTAAATAAACCTAATCTTAAAACTCGAATAATATTCCACTACAAAAACGATTCGAAAAGTTTGCCAAACAAAAGCCCCCAACCATCAACCATTACGAACAAAATCAATTTGAATGGCATTGAAATCTGAATTGGAGGCAACATAATCATACCCATAGACATCAAGATACTTGCTACAATCATGTCTATTATAATAAATGGAAGATACAAAAATATTCCTATTTGGAATGCTATTGTAAGTTCATGCAAAATAAAAGCAGGGATTAAAACGTATGTTGGAATATCAGAAAGTGTTTTTGGTTTCTCAAGTCTAGCTATAGACATACACATTCTAACACTAGATGGATCATGAGCCATTTGCTTATACATAAAAATACGCAATGGTTTTTCTGCTTCTTTGTATGCCGTTTCAAAATTTATGTTGCCATCATACATAGGTTTAAAAGCATTATTATAAACATCTGTCAAAACTGGCTTCATTATAAAAATTGTTAAAAAAAGAGCAATACCATTCAATACCTGAGTTGGTGGCACTTGTTGCAAAGAAAGGGAACGTTTAACAAAATCAAGCACAATACTAAGACGCAAAAAACTAGTCATCAATAGTAAAATACTTGGAGCTATTGCAAGAAGAGTGAGTAAAAGCAATAATTGCACAGAAAAAGCCACATCTTGATTTGTGCTAGGCTCTTTAATACTCAAATCTATAAAAGGTACTCTGTTTGCAGGTCGCCTAGCGTCCATTTCAGTGTTTCCTGATGTGCTTCCTTCAGGGAAACTTTCTTGTGCATATATAGGAGTGACCAACAATAAAAAAGCAAAAAGAATCTTAGTTAATAATGCAAAGCCTTTCATTATCTTCTCTCCTATTCATCATCTAACTTCATATTTTTAATTCTTTCCTTCTGATTCTTTAAGAAATCGTCATCAAACACATCTTTATCTTGCACATCTGATTTTTTAGCCATAGGAAAGAAATTTGAAAACACCTTGCTAAAACTAGAAGGTTCTTTTTTGGAAGTCTCACTTGCCTTCAGATTCATAGCATCAATTAAAACCTTATCTTCAATCTCTGCTATTTTTGTTATGCTACCACTTGTAACACCAACAATATAAGCTTTTTCTCCAAACGTAAAAACTTTAATGCTTTTTCCTTGTTCTATATTCAATTGGGCTACAAGTTTTAGATATGCGTCATCGTTTACAACAAATAGCTTAGACTTTTTCATAAATTTTACAACGACATATGCTAAAAAGACAACAAAGACTAATGATAAGATTAAACG
>CAJPOH010000145.1 GCA_905372205.1 uncultured Treponema sp. | reverse complement strand
CATCTAATTTATTATAGTCTAACACATCAATTTTTATTCTCACAATACTTTTGTCTTTTTTTTCTGACAAGACGTGTTCTTTGTCAGAAATCATTATATCTTTAAGGAGGTTTCTATGAAGAAACTAAAAAAAGGATTTAGGAAAATGTTCCTAATAGCAACACTTTTTTCTTTGATTTTTGCTTCTTGTAAGCAACCATCAAACAAATCAGATGACCCAAAACCTGATAACATCACTGTTACAGTGGAAAAGGGGGAACATGTGAAGAGTGTTACCCCTTCTAGTTTTCAGCTTGCCAAAGGCACTACTCTAGGGGCTACAGAGCTTAGGAAGAAGCTTAAGGTTGAGTTTGAAGCAGATTATGAGTTTTCTAAAATATGTTTAGACAATGCTAGTGGTAAAGAAATAACAGATGCTAAAAAATATAAATTTGATGCAAATTCCACCATATGTATAGTTTCACAAAAGGTTAGTGCAACCCCCGTCCTTATTTCTCTAAAGATTGATGAAGTAGATGTAAAGCCAATAAATGATGTAATGGATGTAGGAACTAGCCAGAAAGAAAAGGTTTTAGTGGAAACAATCTACTCTCCAAATGATGCAAGCATAGAATTTGATCCAGCATTAGATTCTGATAATAACTGGACACTAACAGAAGGGGCTAATACATTAAAAATTAAAGTGAAAAAGGGTACCGACGAAAAAACTTACACAGTAGCTTTAAAAAAAATGGATGCAGGTATTCCTGTTCTTTCACGTCTCACTGTTGCAGGGCAAACAATGGAAGGAGATAAGCTTGATTCTAACAAAAAGCTCGCCTTTGCGGTGCCAGATAAAACTACAGAAGTTCCTGTAGAAGCAATAACTAATACAGAAGGGGCAACAATAGAGTTTGAACCACAACTTACTGATGGGAAACTCACACTAAATGCTTCAAGCCATGCGACAGAGTTTAAAGTTATTGTTAAAAAGGGGGCTGCAAAGACAGAGTATACAGTGTTTGCAAAAAAAACGGTGCAAGCTCTTCTCATTACTGGTGGCAAAAAAATGGGTATAGACTCTAAGCCTGCTGATGAGGATATAGTAAAAATATTAAATCATGAAAAGAATGTAAACATCACAGTGGCAGGAAATGTGTTAGAAATAATTTCTGCAACCACAAAAATGGGATGGAAATCTTTTAAGGTGAATGGGCAAGAGGTAACACCATTTAATTTTCAAGGCTTCAATTCTATATGCTTCACAAAAGTTCCATTGGCTAGTGAAAAAGGTCAAAGCATAGATGTAAAAATAGAAATAGAAACTAGAGAGTTTGATACTGCGACCAAAAAACCAAAAGATGACGATGATGCTCCCATATATGAAGAATTTAATTTTAAGGTGACTAGACAAGAGGGAGAAGAAGGAAAAGTTGATGTTCCTGCTCACCAACTTATCGTAGGTGGCAAAAATGTAATAAACAGGCTTGTTGATTTTGTTGCTTTATGTAGTGGCCCTAGACCAGAATATGAGACTGGTAATCCTGCGATAATAGAGGTTCGTGCCGAAGCAGAGTTTAAAGAAGCAATAATAGACGGAAAACCATCTTCTGTAATGTCTAAAAAAGATCCCTATGGCGAGACATATTGGTATGCACAAAACACCATTGATGTATCAAGTGGAGAAAAAGAAATTGATGTTGTAATAAAGCCAAAAGATAACGATGTGGAAACTTACAACGTAACAACATGGAAATTTAAGTTAAAGTTTAAGACTCCAAAGCCTATAAAAGTTGACTATGAAATTAATGGTCAAGGAAAATATAGCTTACCTTCTGCTTTTATTCTTGCAGTAGAAAAAGGAAATAAGCCTTATATTAAGGTAAAAGGCAAGGCAGTAAACTTAAAGATTAGTGCAGATGCAGAACTCGAAAACATCAAGATTAATGATGCTACTACAATTAACGGAAGTGAAATGCAAATTGTACCAGGACTTTTTGGTTCAAAAAGCTATGTAGCAACCCACTCTATACCTTTGGAAGGTGGTAAGAAAGACATTAAAATAGAAGTGAATCCAAAAGACAAGGGGGCAGCTTCTAAAAAAGTTATACAATTTGAAGCAGAAGGAGATAATATACTAGAAACTATTAATCCTGTTTTCGAGAAAATAGGTGCTGACGAAAACCTGCCTAAAGAAGATTTTTTGGATAAGCTAGCAGATAATAGTGAACCTACCTACGAAGTATTTGGTAGTGTCGCAAAATTTGTAATTTCAATTTCTGAATATGAAAAAAAGTTCTTATGCGAAAAAGTAGAAATTGATGGTACTGAAGTAGAGTTAGAAAAAGTAGAAAACTTTATAGCTGATGTCTATAAGATTGAAAAAGACATTGCTGTAGAAGAGAATACTCCAAAGTCTGTAAAGGTTGAGTTTATAGGGAAAAACAATGTTGCTCAAACATTAACATGGAAATTTAAGCTGAAAGGTGGTGGCAAAAAACCTACTATTCCACAATCTGAAATACGCATCTTTAAGATTAATGAATTTGGAACACGTGGTATTCCGCTTAATCAAGCATTCTTAGACCACCTCACAGATGATACTAAACCAATGTTTGATTTCTATGGCACAGAAGCTAAGGTAACTCTTGGTACTTATGAAGATGAGTTAATAAACAATGTTGAATTTAAACTTGATGGCACGTTAAAAGAAACAGTTATTCCTACCACACAAGGCTATTCTAAGCAAGCTTCGTATACCTACACCTTGAGTGATACGAATGAGCATGTTGTAGAGATAATTATAAATCCAAAAAGTGAACAATATGATAGCCTGAAATATTCGTTTAAGTTGCAATCATTAGATTCAAAGAAAGCTCCGTCCTATATTTTTGGAATTGATAAAATTATTAGAGCTAGGGGATATAAAGCTACCCTAAAGGCAGAAAATGCAACTCTATTAGCACAAATTACATCAGATACAGCTGTTATGGAAAAAGTGGAAATAGGTGAAGCTGGGCAACAATTAGAGGAATGTACTATAACAAGTTTCCAAGGTTCAAAAGGAAAAGTTTGGTCAGCGGATAAAGATGTTACACTTACACCTAATGTTGAAAAAATATTTGTTATAAGAATTACGCCAAAAGACACTGCTACCTATCCTGTGGTTGAATGCAAGTATTATTTAACTGGAACAACTGTTCCAAATAACAATGCAGAATTTGTGCTTAATGCTAATAAAAAACCTATTGTTTTTACTAAAAATACCTGGAAAGCAGGTCTTGAAGGGAATAAATATATTGACGACTATGGTGCTGAGAAAGTTACTCTAATAGCTAGAACTGTAAGTCCAAGAGCTAATGTGAAATGGCAATTTGTAAATCCTTTAGATGATACTCCTATAACTGGTAAAACTGGAGATTTTGTAAGCAATAATAAGGGAACTCATACAGCTCAAGATATAGAGCTTTATGTAGACAAGCCTACAAAAGTGAAAGCATGGGTTATAGCAGAAGATGGACATACAATAGACAACGAAAAAGGGGGGTGGACTTTTACGTATAACAATGTGCCACTGTGGTGGAGTTATGACAAAGATGAAACTGCTGATGGCTTTAAAACTGCAGCTTATGACACAATCGAAATAAAGAAGAATGATGTAAAAGATGGAAAGATAGCTATTTTGGTTGCTCCTTGGAATTCTGATGATGGTTATAGTGTTGATAACATAGGGCTACCTTCAGAACAGACTCCATTTGAAAACAAGGGGGCATTTGGAGATTTCCAGACATACTACAAAACAGTAATTGACGTGAGTAAGATGATAGCAGAGCCTCCAACACAAGATAAGGTAGAAGTTCTTCTAAAAATGAATAAGAAAGGCATTCCTTGTCTTACATATAAGATTACTGTCAAAGTAAAAAGCTAGATTCTTTTAGGTTAGCAAGTAAATTCTAGGGCAAGATAAGAGGTGGGAACTTCTTATCTTGCTTTTTTTATATGTAGCAATTATTTTTATTTTCAAGGAAGATATGAGTCAGAAAAAGTAAAAGTTTTTTACGTGATGTATCATGTAAAAATCTAACCATAAAACTATCTGTGTATCACGTAAAAATCTAGATAGTGTACAATAAAGTTCGCAATTTGGGAGATAAAAAAAGGCAAAAGAAAACCGAAAATGTTT
>CAJPOH010000144.1 GCA_905372205.1 uncultured Treponema sp. | reverse complement strand
TTTCTTATTGGAATTCGCTTAGATGTTTCTGGTGTTGAATTCTTTGTTTTAGAAATATTTAAGTATGTGCCATCAATTGGAGACCCATTAACACCATCTGAAACTACAAACTCACACCTCACTTCATCACTTTGAGGAGTTTCTGGCATTATTACTTGTGGATATCTTGTTGTAAGAATTGAATAAGAAATCGTTGTTCCATTTTTTTCAACAAAATTCACGATAATCTTATTTTTTCCCTCTTGCAATGTGGCAGTAAAGGCATTTTTTGCTCCGTTTACTTCTACATCGTTTGAAAGAACTTTCACCATATATTTAGATGGTGCCGTTACTTCTAGTTTTAACTCCGCATTATCAGAAGATGGAAGGATAACTGAGTTTTCGCGAGACATGAGTGGCAAAATGTCCTTCTTATCTACTTCTATTTTAATAATTCCCGAATCGCTATCTTCTACTGTTGTTTGGCTTTCATGTTGCCCTCTGCAAGCAAAGGTCAACATTAGAGCCAAATTAAATAATAATAAAAGTTTTTTCACATTTCCTCCTAACCGATAAACCTATCTTACAACATCTTTAAATTGTTTTGTAGTCATTTATGCCGTTGGAAAAAAGATGAACTACTGTTGTTTTTCTATAATAGGTTTCTGTTCTGTATTAGTTTTTTTCTCCACAGTAGACTTCTTTTCTGTATCAGGAGTCTTTTCTGGAGTAGGAGCATTTTTTTTGACAAATAAATTAGCAACTTCACCTTTTTGCCAATGCAAAGCAACTTGATATGGCGTTTCTCCAAGTGTATTTTTGTCGCTCATGCCTTCGCTAGATATTGCAAGTAGACTTTCTATTGTCTTTTTGCTTGCAAAACGTGCTGCATAGTGTAGAATATTATCTCCTATTGCGTCAGTTTTAATTAGGGAAGATGTTGCAAGCATTTCAATAAATGCTTCTCTCTTTTTGAAAACTAGAGTGATTACGTTATCTCCAGTATTATTTGCAATAAATGGATCAGCTCCAGAATCAAAAAGCAATTTTGAGTTTTCAACTTGTAGCCTATCAATTGAACAAAATAAAGCCGTTTCTCCTTGTCTATCCCTTTTATTTATAGGGTAACCTTTTGCTAGTATAAAAGAAAGAATCATAGGCTTTACTCCTTCTATTATCGCAAGATGAATTGGTGTGCGTCCATCTGAATCAGATAAGAACTTGTCTCCACCTAACACTGCTTCAATCAAACTCACATCTTTTTCTAACGACATAGAAAAAGGTGTTTTGCCTTGTGCATCTCTAGCCATAGGATTTCCGCCTGCTTGACGCAACATTTTTACAATTTGCAAATGCATGTTCTTATCATAAATGTTTTGAACCATAGAAATTGCTTCGTGCAAAGGGGTGACTCCATACATGTCTTGCTGAACAGGAGAACTACCAGAAATTAGCAAGAGTCTTGTCGCTTCCATCCTACTAGATAAAATAGCCCTACTAAGAGGACTTTTTCCTGAATTATCCTGAACATTTATGTCTGCATTATACGCTAAAAGCAATTTAATCATTGTAACATCACCAAAAGAAGAAGCTTCGTGTAAAGCTGTGCTTCCTGCTTGGTTTGCAAGATTTACGAAAATGGTATTTCCATTTGCAATGCTTAATAATAACTTCGCACTATTATAGGCTTTTTCTTTTACGCATATATGTAAAGGACTATTGCCTAAAAAATCTCTTTTAGAAATATACATCATTTGATTTTCTGCAAAGGTTAGTAGGACCTTAATTACATGATAGGAATCTCCCTTCAATGCAGAAAAAAGAGGTGTTTCGCTATTATTGTTTATGGCATTAATGTCAGAACCATTATTGACCATGTCTTTAATAACTCGTGCATATCCTTTTTGTGATGCTATGTGTAAGGCTGTGTTGCCGTTTTCATCTTTTGCAGTGAGAGCTTTTTTATTAAAAAACCATTCAGTTCTTTTCCCACCCAGTTCAATTGCAAGAGTGAGAGGCGAAAAACCTTTGTCATTCAAATAAAAGATATTAGCATCTTTTTCTATTAAAAGAGAACCTAACACCTCATTATCAATGCCTACTGCAATGTGTAATGGAGTATCTCCTGTCATATTCATAGCATTTATTAGATTGCTTTTTTCTAGTAAATATTGGACAATCTCTTTCTTTGTGTTGTTCCTGATTGCTATGTGCAAACAACTTTCTCCACTGCTATCTTTTGAATAAATGTTTCTTGCATTCATTAAAGATGTAAAAGTGTCAATATTTTTAGAAAAAGAAGATAGAAAAGGAGTTTCACCTTCAGTGTTTGTGCTATGTATGTTTGCATCAAGGCTTGAAAGATATTTCACTAGTTCATTTTGTTCTCCTTGTACTGCAATAAAGAGAGCACTTTCGCCTCGTTTGTTTTTTTCTTCAACATTCACACCCTTTGAAATAAGAAGCTTTATGATGTCAAGGTTATATTTTAATCTAGTTGCAATATGTAATGGAGTTTCTCCGTAGCTATCTTTTATATTAGGGTTAGTTCCACGGGAGAGTAGAAGATTGAATATTTCTAATCTTGAAGATTTTGGCATAACAATATGCAGAGGAGAGTTTCCAAAAGAATCTGTTATGGTGGTGTCTGCACCATTAGAAAGCAAAACCGAAACACAAGATGTGTTACCTTTTCTAACTGCTTCGTGCAAAGCTGTTGAATTAGCAGCATTTTTTGCATTGACAGGACAACCTTGCTCAATTAAGTGCTTTACAAAACCTAGATATCCTTTAGAGGCTGCCACATGGAGTGCTGTCATTCCGTCATTAAATCTTGCTCCATAATTTCTTTTGATTACAGCTTGTTCAAACTCTTTGAAATCTCCATAAAGAGGTTCTACTCCTGCGAGGAGTAAAAGAGATGCAATTGTGGCTGCCTCTGTTTTTGTTGGTGAGCGATATGCAATAGTTAGTAGGTTGCTCCCATCTTCTTTTATGCCAATAGCTGGCACCCCAAGAGTGAGTATTTGCTTGACGAGAAGTACATCATAGTCTTCAACAGCATAATGAAGAGGTGTTTTTCCGTTTTCATCTTTTTGATTGATAGTTTTTGAATTAAGAATGTTGGAAAGTAAGCCAACTTCTCTTGCATAAAAAAAGGGAGAAGAGCCAAAGATGTCTTTCTTAAAAAGGTCTGCATTATTTGAGGCTAGCAAGGTTGCTACTTCGATGTTTCTTCTTTCAAGAGCCACCAATAAAGGTGTTTTTCCTTCGGAATCAAGACTATCAATTTTAGCACCTTTTTTTATTAAGAGAGTTACAGCCTCGATGATATTGTTTTTGGCAGCGATGTGAAGTAATGTTTGCCCATCTTTATCTTTTGTGTTGATATTTTCATCGTTTAGCATGGCTTCGAGTTCTGCACTTTTGCCTTCTTGTAGATAGGTTATTATTGCAGGATTTTTTGGCATTGTAGAACAGCCTGCTATAATGAAAGAAAAAATTAACAGATAGGTTAGAGATTTAATAAATTTGATGATTTTCATTTTGAACCTCCCTCAATGCGTATCGGAAAAAACAAAGATTTGGTTTAATTTTTTATGGTTTGTCTTTTGGAAGATGAGCTTTATTTTTATTTGTTTTTAAATTGCTTGGTTGAAGGAGCCATAGATTCATCCGCATTATAAATATTGTCAAAAGGAGTACTATTTAAACTGAAGAAAGAGAAGTTTTGTAGCATACATACAAAACATGCATGTATTGCGATGCAATACAGTACGGAATGCGACCTCAATGCTGTACAGAATGTACCCTCGATGCTGTACAGCATCGCCTCGCAATATAGCGGGGTTTGCACCCCCAATGCTGTACAGAATGCGGACGCAATATAGCGGGGTTTGCACCCCCAATGCTGTACAGGATGGGGTCAGTACATTAGCTAATGTACTGTTTTCACATTCCCTAATGTACAATCATAACATTAGCTAATGTACTGTAAGATTTTTTGTTAAACTTGAAATGAGGCATTGAATTTGATGGAACCACCGTTTTCAATCTAGCACTTTTATTCATTTAAGACAATAGATTTATCACAAATATTCAGGAATTCTTAGAGGATATGCGTATGGCTTTCATATTATAAATATTGTGATAGTGTCAAGATATGTTCGCAATTTGGTTTAAAAAAGTCATTAAACCTTAA
>CAJPOH010000143.1 GCA_905372205.1 uncultured Treponema sp. | reverse complement strand
AAAACATTCATGAACATTGTTTTCATTGTACACTTTTTTCATTGTTTATCATAGATGATTTGACAAAATATAATTCGTATTATTGTAAATAGTGTAATTATATGCTAGGATAGACAGGTTGAGTTTTTTATAACTCAGGGTACAACTAGGGGGCGTTCTACATATGAACAAGAAGGTTAGTGATGTAATTATTTTGGGTTTTGCGTTGTTTGCAATGTTTTTAGGTGCTGGAAACTTAATATTTCCTCCTACACTGGGACACTTGGCTGGGAATAGGTGGATTTTCTCTTTACTTGGTTTTTTAGTTACAGGTGTTGGTATGCCGGTGCTTGGAGTTATTTCAATGGGTATGTGTGGAGGAAAACTTTCAGACTTCACCAAAAACATAAACGAAGTGTTTGCAACTTTCTTCATTATATTCGTAATGCTAATAATAGGACCTCTTTTTGCAATTCCTAGAACAGGGGCAACTACTTATGAAATAGCAATAAAACCTTTGGGTCTGGGCATTAGTTCTGTGGTAAGTTCGTTTGTTTTTTTTGCAATAACATTGTTCTTTGTCTTAACTCCTAACAATGTTGTAGATAGGGTTGGTAAATTTTTAACCCCAGCTTTAATAATCATACTAGCTTTACTCATAATAAAATGTTTTTTTACTCCTATCGGAATTCCTTCAAAGACAAATGTTAGCAATATCTTTTTAAGAGGTTTTAAGGAAGGCTATCAAACAATGGATGCTTTAGGTTCCATGATTCTTGCAACAATTGTTATTTCCAGCATCACAGCAAAAGGCTACGAAGATAAAAAGTCAATATTAAAAATGACTATTTATACGGGAGTTATAGCATGTGTAGGTTTAGGTCTGTGTTATGGAGGCTTAGTGTATGTAGGAGCTCAGGGAAGTTCAGTTCTTTCTGATGATTTTTCAAGGACCGAACTGGTGGTTAAATCTAGTGAATATTTGTGGGGGAACATTGGTCGAATTGTTTTGGGACTTGCGATAGGTTTAGCCTGTCTTACTACGTCTATAGGACTCACTGCTACAGCAGGGAAATATTTTGCAGATAGATTTAAGGATGATATTAGCTACAGAGCTACAGTTATTTTAATTTGTGTTATAAGCTTCTTTCTTGCGAATGTTGGAGTTGACAACATCATAAGTATTGCTGGTCCAATACTAGAAGTTATATATCCTGTAGCAATTGTTCTTATCACACTAAATCTTTTAGCTGATTTTATTCCAAACAAATACTTTTATAGTGGTGCTGTTATTGGAACGTTGTGTATCAGTGTTTTTCAAGGATTAGTAGCGGCAAAGGAGCTAATTAACACACTCTTAGTTAATGTTAGAATAGTGCCAGCATCAAACCCTGAAGCCTTGAGTTTTGAAACTACTATTCGCGTTCTAAAGAGTATGCCATTTGAGGGTATTGGATTTCCTTGGCTTTTACCTGCTATTGGTATGTCGTTATTGTTTGGGTTTGGATATATTTTAATCCAAAAGACACAAGGCTCTCCTTCCATAAGAGATAATAAAAATAAGGATAATACATAATGGCAAATCAAGTGCTAAAAGTTAATATTTTTGATTTAGAAGAAGAGGATTTTGACACTGTTCTTGCAACAGATATTGACTTTTCAGGCAGTGTGGAATTGAAAAAACCACTTATGATAAAAGGTGCTTTTACAGGTAGTATAAAAAGTGAAAGTGCTTTAAGCATAGAAGAAGGAGCTATAGTTAAAGCTGATGTAAAAGCCTATAGTCTTGTGATTAAAGGTTCTCTTGAAGGAGATGTGATGGCAGAAAATGTCGTAAGAATATATCCAACAGGAAGATTATCAGGTGATGTTACAGCTCCTGAAGTGATTTTGGATAGTGGTTGTTATTTTACAGGAAACTGTAAAATGACAAAAGAGATTAAAAGTGAATAGAGTATTTATAGCTTTTTTCTTAATTTTTTCTACTTTTTCCATTCATCCTCAAGTAATCTTTTATTCTGATGATTCAGTCTTGCTTTCTTCTCAGTTTTACCATGAAGGTAAGTATGATGTGGCAATCAATGAATGTGAAAAAGAAATTGCTGCTGATGAAAACAACATTGATAGCCACATTACGCTAACTCTTAGTTATATTGCACTTAAAGATTATGCAAAAGCTTACACTGCTTCACAACGTGGAAGAAAGGTGCAACAATATCATCCTCGTTTGATCGAAATGCAAGCAATTTCTTGCTATCATTTAGGCAGGAACATAGAGAGCTTAAACTTATTGCAAACATATCTTTCATACACATCTCAAGAAAAGGATGTGTCTGAAATATACTATTATATGGGAGAGATTTATTTACGTCTTTCACAATATCATCATGCAGATATAGCATTGACTACTGCTGTTAGCATTAGACCATTTGAAGTTTCATGGTGGACTAGATTAGGATATGTTAGAGAAAAATCAAAAACATATAAATACTCACTTGAGGCATATCAAAAAGCACTTTCTTTTGACAATAACTACTCTGATGCACTAGAAGGAAAAAGAAGAGTGCTTTCAATGTTAAGATAATGTTGCCAGATTTATTTGGTATAAGAATAGAAACTCTGGGTTGTAGGCTAAACCAAACCGAATCTGAGGGGTTAGCTTTTATATTTGCAAAGTCTGGATTTCCTATTTTTTCAAAAGAAAAAGATAATGGTGAAATTGCTTTATGTGTTATAAACACTTGTACTGTTACAAGCAAGGCAGAACAAAAAGCAAGGAGGCTGATTCGCTTACTTCTAAAAACTCATAAAAATGCTTGTGTTTTGGTTACAGGTTGTTATGCAGAACTAGAAGCCAAATCAATAGAAGCTCTTAATGAAAGAGTTATCTCTTTTTCAGGTAAAAAGAAAGATGAGCTTTCTCTTCTTCCAGATTATATGAAAGAGCAATTAAATTATCTTGAAAAGTTTGATGCTGAAATAGTAAAAGATATTATTGTAAGCTTTAAAAAAGAAACTATAGATAAAGCTTACAATATTCCCATTACAGTTACTTTTAAGCCTTCTTTAAAAAAGCTATTTTCTCTTTCATCTCCTAGTTTTATGTTTCATTCTAGGGCAACACTTAAAGTGCAAGATGGGTGTAATAATTCTTGCAGTTTTTGTAGGATTCGCATTGCACGTGGAAAATCTATTTCATTACCTATAAGTGAGGCTATAAATAGAATTAAAGAAATAGAAGAAAAGGGTGCGAATGAAGTGGTTCTTACAGGGGTTAATCTTTCGCAGTACGAAAGTAATGGTTTTAACTTTACTAGTCTTTTAGAGGTACTTTTGAAGAACACACAACATATTAGGATTAGAATTTCTAGTCTGTATCCGGAAACAATAACGGAAGAAATTGCTTCCATAATAAAAGAAAAACGAATATGTCCTCATTTCCATCTTTCAATACAATCAGGAAGTGACGATATTTTGCAAAAAATGAATAGAAGATATAGACTAAAGGATGTTTATATAGCTGTGGAGCGAATAAGATGTGCAAAAGAAAAACCTTTTATTGGTTCAGACATCATTACAGGTTTTCCTTCAGAAAGTGACGAAGATTTTTTTAAGACTGTTTCTATGTGCAAAGACTTAAAATTTACAGGTATTCATGCTTTTCCTTTTTCTTGTAGACCAGGAACACTAGCTTTTAACATGAAAGAAAAGATTGCAGAACGTATTGCATGCGAAAGAGTTGAACTTTTAAACCAGATTGCAAAGATAAATTATGATGAATATCTGGAACTTTGCCAACATGAAAAAATGTTGGCTATTGTGGAACTTAATTCTAGTAACAAACTATTTGTTACAACAGAAAACTATCTCCATCTTCCATTAATCACTACAAAAAAACATAGTGCTGGGGATGAAGTGAAGGTGCGTATCGAAAAAGATGAGGCAGTTCTTATATGAAAATTATTTTATTGATGGGGCTTACAGCATCTGGAAAAACCACAGTGGGTAAACTTCTAGCAAAATCTTTATGTTGCAATTTTATTGACCTTGATGAAGAAATAGCAAAAAAAGTATCTATGAGTGTTCGTCTTTTTTATGAAAAACAAGGAAAAAAAGCATTTCAAGAGATTGAAGAGAAAGTTTTGAAAGTGTGTTTGGAAAATTTAGATTCTACTAAAAATGTTTTTGTTATAAGCACTGGGGGTGGAA
>CAJPOH010000142.1 GCA_905372205.1 uncultured Treponema sp. | reverse complement strand
TGTGTGTTCCGAAAAAAGTGAAATAGGACCTTTTTCACTTCCTTTTTGTATAAGAAGCAGATTGCAAGGAGATGTAATTAAGATTAATGGAAAAGAAAAGAGTGTAAAAACTATTTTATCTAAGTTTAAGCTATCTTTACAAGAGAAGGAACTCTTGCCGATAATAGAAAGCGGGGGAGAGGTTAAAGCATTGTATGGCGGGTTTTTTGGATTAAAGAATTTGATTGCTTATTAGAAGTTAGTTTTAAGTGCAATTAATTACTCACCATAGATAGCTTTGTTTTAGGAGAAATGAAGTTCATGAAGAGAATAATTGTTTTATTGAGTAGTTTATTATTGCTTGTTAGTGAGGTTGTAGCTGTAACAAGTGAAGAAGATGTATCTTCAGAAGTCAACATGGTAGCTGCTGTAGGTTGCCTTGAAAGGACCATAGAACTTTACTCAGAAGGTAGTTATGAAGGGGCAATGTTTCAGGCTGAATTGGGACGAGGTTATGCTCCTAATATGGCAGATTTTCCCTATCTTAAAGCTATTTGTGCAAATCTCTTAGATGAACCTACAAAATATTGCTTAGATTATCTAAATATTGCTTTTGAAAAAGGTATGATTTGGCATAGATATAATGCAGAAGATGCTTCTTTACTTAGAGCTACATTGAATTTGAATATGAAGCGGTATAACGAGGCTTTAAAGATTGTCAATTCACTATCTTTTGAGATGAGTGATGCAGCTTTAATTAAAGCAAAAGCTCTATATGGTCTTGAAAGACGTAAGGAAGCAGAAGATGTAATCTCCATAGCATTGGATAGGCATTCTTTTGATCCAAGGTTTCCAAAACTTTTTTTGGTGCAAGAAAAGGGTAGAAAACAAACAGCATATAGTAAATCTATTGCTAATAGAATATTGGAAAACCTTTATGTATGGAAAGACAACGAGCCTATCCTTTTGCCTCTTTCGGTGTATTTTGAAGATGATGATAAGGTAAATAGACGTAATTTAAAGATATATCGTGAAATGCACACACATTTTTTGCCTTCATACACTACTGAGCAGTTGTTTTTTGTTGGAGAGACTATATTATCAAACATTAATTATGGTGTTTTAAGTGATGAGGCAAGTATAAGAGAACTTTTTGCTCTGAAGGTTGTTTTGAGAGATTTTTCTACAGGTAAAAAGATTGTTCAAAACGCCATCTATAAGGAGCATTTGTTACAACTTGCAAAAATTGTTGCTAATCAAGAAGCAAGGGATACAATAAAAAATATCTTGTTAAATTATTCAGGTGTTGTTCTTGATGATGAAAACAAAGATGGAATTGCAGAAACCACATTGTATTATAAGGCAGGCAGACCTGATGTTGCTTTGTTTGATCGTGAGCAAAATGGATATCCTAACTTTGTAGTTGAATGCAATTTTGGTGTCCCAAAGAAGGTTTTAATAGGCGATGAAATGCACACTCTCACTTATGATGAATATCCTTTCGTTTCTTCCTTTCAAATGCAGGATGATTTTTTTCAAATAAGACCACGTGTTTTAAGATGGCAACCATTTACACTGGAACGTCTCCGTCTTATGCTTTTTTCGGATAGTGAAAAACATAAATCATTTTTTGTTTTGACACTTAATTCTAGCATTAAAGAGATAAACGAGGCTTCACTAAAGCATGTTGCAGCCTACAAAGAGGTTAAAAAAGAAGATGAAAAAATTCGCACGTTCTATGATAGAGGGGAGATTATTTCACTTGAAACTAGAATCGATAATGAAGTAGTTTCATTGGTCAATTATAAAAATGGAGTCCCTTCTATAGAAAAAAATGATATAGATCGCGATGGATATTTTGAAAAATTGCAAGAGTTTGATAGATATGGAAACTTGAAAAAAATATCAGTTGATTTTAATAAAGATGGTATTTTTGAATATAAGGAATCATATCTAGCTAATGGTGCTGTTCGTAAAGAATGGGCTGATGCTGGTCTTTCTAATGCACATCTTATTACTAATGTTGTTTATACCTTGTTGCCTTCTTCTGATGAAGTTGTGGAATGGGTGCATCCACTAAGCGGGAAGATAATGAAGCTCAAGTATTCTGATGGAAAACCTAGTACAGTTGAAGCTTCTGGTCTTGAGTTTCCTATATTGAATGAAACTAATAGCAGTATCTATTGGTTTAAGAGTGTTCCTCATTTTGCACATAGCGTTGCAGGTGTGCTAGAGGAGGAGTTTAGTGATACATCTTCTCCTATTTTTTCGTGCATAGTTGAAGTTGCGGGGGGAAGTGTGTTTGCTGTGAAAGCAGGAGGACACATCTTTGCTGAGTTCGTTGGTGATCAAACACCATAAGCTAATTTTTTTTATCCTAATTAGTTGTTGCTTTTCATGTAAAACAACTGAAGATGTTAAGAAGGTTGACTATTCTGATACTCTAAGTGTTTTGTGTGAAGTGGATAAGGTTTCATCGAAGATACAAAAAGGGGAAGGTATTGAAGCCCTATCCATTGCAAGAAACTTAAAAGAAAATAGAAATGATGTAGAAGAGGCAAGAGGAATTTATCAAAAAGCCTTAAAATATGCTGAAGAAGTGTTAAAAGACAAAATTGAAAAAAAAGACTGGAGTGAGGCTTTTCTTTATTTTACTTCAATTAAGGCATGTGAACCTAATTTTGATGATGGCCTATTAAAAACGATAACTTCTCAATTAAGTGCATCTTTAGATGAAAAGTATCCTTCGCTTTCAAAAATCAGAAATAAGATAAGTTCTCCTAAAATTGCAAAAACAATTGATGAAATGATTGATGCAACAGTTACTGTATTCGTGGATAGGGGGATTAAAGTTGAAAAAGGAATGGGATATTCTGATATAATCTTAGGTTCCGGCTTTTTTATAGATGACGAAGGGCATTTTATTACCAATTATCATGTGATTCAAAGCGAAGTGGATTCAAAATATGAAGGATATTCTAAACTTTATATAAAAAACTTTGAAGGAAGCAAAGATAAAATACCAGCCAAGGTTGTTGGTTATGATGCATTTTTGGATTTGGCGTTGGTTAAAGCCCAAGTAACACCTTCCCACATATTCAAATTAGGTTCTTCTAAAGATTTGAAAGTTGGTAACAAATGCTATGCTATAGGCTCCCCTTTAGGGCTTGAGCGAACAGTAACGCAAGGGATAATTTCGAGTAAAGATAGGCAATTACTTCCTTTAGCTGGCGTAATTCAGCTTGATGCAGCGATTAATCATGGATCATCTGGGGGGCCTATGGTCAGTGAAAATGGAGAAGTTCAAGGTGTGGTTTTTGCAGGTGTTACTAAAACACAAGGATTAAACTTTGCTATTCCTGTTGAATTATTAAAGCTCATTTTACCCAACCTTTATAATGGAGGAGAACATTCTCATAGCTGGCTAGCATCTTATGGAAAAGATATTGATGAAACAGATGACATGTCTACAGGAGTTGTGGCATCGTATATTATGCCTTCAGGGGCAGCTGCAATGGCTGGCATAAGTGATGGTGCTGTAATAACACATATCAATGATAAGGAAGTGAAGAATTTAGCAAATCTTAAACTTCTTCTTATGGAACTTCCTTCTTCTTCTATTATAAAAGTGAGTGGGAAAGTGAAAACTGAAGATGGTTGGCAAGATAAAAATTGGTTTCCAGTGTTGCAAAAACGCCCTGAGTCTCCTGCAAGTCTCATCTATAAAAAAGATACAGTTCAACGTTGCATTTTGCCATTTTATGGGCTTATTCTTGAAAATGCAGGGCATAAAAAACGCTTTAGAGTGAAAGATGTTATCCGCCATAGTTATGGTGATGAATCAGGCTTTATGGTTAATGATTATTTGGAAATTAGAAACATGCAAGTTGATGAAGACAAAGGCATTGTTCAAACGCTTTTTTATGCAAAAAAACTAAAGGCGGCTTATATTGAAAGCTTTATTGGAGCTACCACATATACGGATAATCCAGGATATTTTTAGCTACCTATTTGTATAGTTGTAATCTAACTTTGATCAAAGAAAACTTAAACCCACAAGCTCCGCTTGTTGATTTTGATCCTAGGTGAAGAAGTTGAGTTTATGGGAAGTAAAGTGTAAAAGATGAAATAGGTTATTTTTTTAAGGAGTAGTTTACAAGTTCAACTAAAATCTACTGTGTGCCTTAATTTCTACGTTCTTAACTACTACTTTCC
>CAJPOH010000141.1 GCA_905372205.1 uncultured Treponema sp. | reverse complement strand
AAGGATAATCAAATTTTCTAATAATTCTTTGTTTATTCAAATTAAATCAGAAGATCAGTCTAAGATAAAAAACTACATTTTGAGTTTTGAAAATGAGGCTTCTACGAGTTATCCCGTGCCTCAAGATTTTGTTGCAGTTCCTGTGGAAAAAGAAATTGTAGGTATTGACCCAACCTACAAGCTATACAAGGATGCTCCTGATTGGAAAGGTGTCCTTATTGCGGGTAGAAAGGTGAAAATTAGCCCATATGCAATTGCAAAACATGAAGTAACTTATGAACTTTGGTATGAAGTGCGTGAGTGGGCAGAAAAGAATGGATATGGTTTTGAAAACAAAGGTAGCGAAGGTGATGATGAAGATGAGACATCTAAGATAGGCAAAGCTCCATCAGGCAGAAAGAAAGAGCCTGTTGCTAAAGTTTCTTGGAATGATGCTATTGTTTGGTGCAATGCTTACACTCAAAAAACACGAAGGGAAAGTGAATGTGTCTATAAAAAAGGCAATGCGGATGGCATTGTTCTAAAAGATGCAAAAAGTGAAGACTGCAAAAGTGCTTTTGCAGATATGGATAAAGAAGGTTTTCGTCTCCCTACAGAAGCAGAGTGGGAATATGCTAGCCGATATCAGGGAGAGGTGCAGGAGAATGCAGAAAAATATGGAGATGTTTATCTTACACGTTTGAACAGTGTTTCTGGGGGTAAAAAATCTACAGGTTTTGACGGCTATTTACTCAATCCAGGTGAAAACTGGGAAGCTTTACGAGATGAAGCTAAAAAATATGCAGTGTATTGTCTTTGGTGGGACGGCGAGGAAGAAGATAATTCTGATTTAAACCCTAGTGTAACAAAAACAGCCAATGTTGCAAGTAAAAAAGCAAATACTTTAGGAGCTTTTGATATGTCAGGCAATGTATTGGAGTGGTGTTTTGATATTTATAACGTAGATGCAAAAATAAATGATGCTTCATATTTGAAAGATGGTGTTTTAGTCAATCCACAAGGAGCCACAACAGGGGAGGAAAGAGTGTGCAAGGGAGGTTGTTATAATGACGAAGCCGGTTATTGTGCTGTAGGGAAAAGAAATAAATACCCTGCGAACACAGCTTCAAGAGTTGGTTTTAGGTTAGTGTGTTCAACAAAATAATCTGGAAAGTATTCAATAAAAAAGTGAATAAGGGGCTTTTCAATAAAGCTTTTGCTTAAAAAAGCTCCTTATCTTTATAGGTTGAGGAATTTATGAAAACATTTTATGTAAAAGTATTTTTCTATTTTTTGCATGCAGAACACCTAAAGAAGTGGACACAGGCGAATATGAAATTACTTTTGGTGTATTAGGTGGCAATGGCAAAATTTCTGCAGAGCTAAATGGAGCAGAAATTCTTTCAGGTTTGAAGGTAAAACGAGGTGAAATAGTAACATTTATAGCTCACCCGAATGCTAAATATATGGTGAATAATTGGGAAGGAGCAACACCTTCTGGCGAAGATGTAAACAAAGCTACCCTTAAAGTGAGTCAAAAAGCATACATAAAGGTAAGTTTTAAGGAGTTTAAGATTGATCTACCAGAAGATTTTGTTAGTGTAACTCCTCCTGAAGAATATATAATAGGCTCTGAAGCAAACTGCCCACTTCCTAGTGACAAGGCAAAGTGGAAAGGATGTTTTATCAAAAATAGAAATGTAAAACTTAATCCTTTTGCAATTGGCAAGTATGAAGTTACATATAAACTCTGGAAAGAAGTGTATGACTGGGCAGTCTTACATAACTACGTTTTTTCTCATGAGGGGCGAAAAGGTGGTATTTCTGCAGAACTTCCATATAACGAAGCAGATCACACAGAGGATGAACCTGTAACATATGTTAGTTGGAGAGATGCAATTGTTTGGTGTAATGCTTACACAGAAAAATACCTAAAAGGAACGTCAGAATGTGTGTATCTCCTAGAGGACGGTAGCGTAGTAAAAGATGCAGCCAAAACAACTGGAGAATTTTATGATGAACATAAAGAAGAGACTGTTTGTGTTTGCGATTCTGCAATTATGAAAGTTGGAAAAAGAGGATTTAGATTGCCAACGGAAGCAGAGTGGGAATATGCTGCACGTTATAGAGAAGATGGTACTAATGCGTGTGATTATGGTGGAATTTTCTTGACCAATCTCAATAGCCTTTCAGGTGCAGATAAGCCTATTGGCTTTAAGGGTATGGAAGACTCTTTAAATGGAGAGACTTGGGAAACTCTAAGAGACGAAGCTGACAGCGTTGCAGTTTATAGAGGTTGGTGGAATGGGAATGAGTGGTATCAGTTTACTGAACCAAATGTATATCGAAGAGTTGGCACTGCAAGGGTTGGTAGTGCAAAACCAAATGCTTTAGGTATTTTTGATATGTCAGGCAATGTGTGGGAGTGGTGTTGGGACAGAAATGGGGAAATAAAAGAAGGAGATGTTGAAAACCCAATAGGGCCATTAAGTGGAGATCATCATAGACTACAAAAAGGTGGTGGCTGGATGAGCGGGGCAGTTGCCTGTTTACCAGGACACAGAGGAGAGAATTTTCCTTCACGCAAGAGTGACCAAACAGGTTTTAGGCTTGCAATTTATACAAAATAGGGAGACTTCAGTATGAAATTAAAGCATCTAATTTGTTTTTTGTTTGTTCTAGTGCAATTAATCTTTATGTCTTCTTGCAAAATGGATAAAGACGTTAATAGTGAAGAAGAAAAAGTTACAATCACTTTTTGTGTAAAAGGAGATGGTGGAGAATTGCAAGCAGAAGTAGACGGAGCTAAGATTGCGTCCCCCTCATCTATGGCTAAGGGAAAAGATATCTTTTTTGTCGCGATTCCAAAAGATGAAAGTTGGGAAGTGGATGGATGGGAAGGGAATGCTACTTTTAGCCACAATAAGCTTACCGCACGTCTAAAAATAGAAAAAGATGAAAAAGTGGAAGTCTCTTTTAAGAAGATAGAAATTCCACTACCAAAAGATTTTGTAAAAGTTCCTATTATGGAAAGTGGAGTGCAAGGAATGGATGTAAGCTATCCACTTTCTGAAAACACAGCACGATGGAAAGGGGTTTTTATTCAAGGTCGCAAAGTGCTTCTTAGCTCTTATGCAATAGCTAAATATGCCACATCTTATAATCTTTGGTATACTGTTAGAGCTTGGGCAGAAGAAAATGGTTATAAATTTGCACACAAAGGTGTTGAAGGTTTTAAGGGCGAGGAAGGAGCGGCTCCCAAAGAAGAAGGTTTACCAGCTACAAAAATCTCATGGTTTGATGTTATTGTTTGGTGCAATGCTTATACCCAAATGCAAAATAATAATGATGAGCATTGTGTATACAAAAAGGATGGTATTGTTCTAAAAGACGCAACAGATGAAGAAGCTTTTGAAGGAATGAAAGCAGAGATGGAAAAATCAGGTTTTCGCTTGCCAACAGAGGCAGAATGGGAATGGGCTGCAAGATATCAAGGAGAAGACCCTACAAACGCTGATAAATATGGAAGCATCTACTTAACCAAGCTCAATAGTGCAAGTGGGGCAAAAAAACCTATAGGTTTTGAAGGGCTTACTCCTTCTGGCGAAGAAACTTGGGAAACATTGCGAGATGAAGTAGCACGTGTTGCAACTTTTGCACAGTGGTATAATGGGGGAGGGTATGTTGACCAGAATCCTAAGACAACATCTTGCGTTAAAGTTAGTGCAAATGAAGCAAATACGTTGGGTCTTTATAATATGAGTGGCAATGTTTCTGAATGGTGTTTTGATTGGTTTGATGCTGACGCAAGTGTAGCAGACAATGCCTATGTTGGCGAAGGTGGACTCATTATTAACCCACAAGGTGCATTGCGTGGAACATTAAGAGTAACAAGAGGTTGCAATTGGTATAGTGATGCTGATTATGTTTCAGTGGGCTTGCGTGAAAACTTTGAGCCTAAAATTGTTAGAAAAGGAATTCTAGGTTTTCGTTTAGCTTGCACTAGGTAGATGGAGGGTATTTTAAGGAAACGCATGAATTAAAGCTAGCAATTGCCAGCGACAGTTGCTAGTGTAGCAGCCACTCCTTACGGAGAGAGGTGATTGATGAGGAAATTTATTGTATATGTGATTGCTACGCTATCACAGCTTGTCTAAGCTAGCATTTAATCGGTGTTTCCTTAACTATAGATACAATTCGATGTCTTGCAAAATAGTTATTTTCAATATATACTAACAAGTACGTTGTTC
>CAJPOH010000140.1 GCA_905372205.1 uncultured Treponema sp. | reverse complement strand
CTATAAATGAAAAGATTTTATTTATGTTAAGTGATAACAGTAGCCCCATAACAAGACCAAAACACGAGCCAAAAAGACCAGTTGTAAAGCCTGAAAGAATAAAAATATTTTTGATGTCTTGAGGTTTTGCACCCATTGAAAGCAATACTGCAATATCTTCTTTTTTTTCGTATATAGAACGCCTCATGCCGTTATAGATATTTACTCCTACAACCAAAAATATTAAGACAATCAACAACATCATTACATTTTTTTCTATCTTTAAGGCACCAAAAAATGCTCTGTTGTATTCACGCCAAGAAAGAGCTTTTAATTTAGTTCCTGCTCTCTTTACTTTGTTAATATAAATCATGTCGCTATTATCATTATCTAGTTTTACATTTGCAAAAAAAGAAGAATCTTCTCCAAAAAGTAACGAAGCATTATCTAAATCCATAAAAGCAAAATTAGCATCTATTTCATAATAGCCTGTCTTAAAAAGACCTGTTACTAAAAGACTAAGGTTTTCTGGAAATAGTTCTGTTTCACTTGTGCCACTAGTAGCCAGCACTTGTACATGCTCTGCAACCTTTATGCCGAGTTTTCTTGCAAGCTCATATCCTAAAACAATTTTAGGAGTTCCTTCATTATCAAGACCTTCAATATCGAAATTTCCTTTTTTCATTTTCACTGCATTCTTAAAACCTATATCTTTTGATAACACATCTTTTTCTATTGAGCGAATCATTACAGTGCTTTGGTTTCCTCTTTTTCCTTGCAACAAAGCCTGTTCTTCTTTGAATAAAACAAAGCTTTTATAGCCTAGCATTTCTTCTACTGACTTTAGATCTTTTTTCTCTCCTTCTAGTCTTACGTGAGCTGAACTTACTTCAATTACTGTGTCTATATACCCGCGCTGAAAACCATTCATAACAGCTAGAACAACAACCAAAACAGTAGCACCAAAACCAATACCAAGCATAGGAAACAATGAGGAAATAAAAGAAGTTCTAGCATTAAATCGCTTT
The DNA here is from genome assembly GCA_905372205.1 of uncultured Treponema sp. Classification (GTDB taxonomy): domain Bacteria; phylum Spirochaetota; class Spirochaetia; order Treponematales; family Treponemataceae; genus Treponema_B. The sequence continues at coordinate 3,230 of CAJPOH010000140.1, read as the reverse complement.
AATACAAAAAAAAGCCAATAGGTTTTCATTCTAAGGTCTCTTCAAAAACGGATAATTCAACTTCTCCATCAAATATATGCACAATTTTTACTTTTTCCCTATATTCAATGAATAAAGTTTTCACATCATTTTCAAAAATAGTTTCACTTATTATTTTTTTTCCATTATATGTGTAAACTTTTCTTTTTGTTATTCCTTGTTCTATTGTTCTTTCTTCTTGCAATCTTCCTTCAGTATCGTAATTTTTTTGATATGATGAATAAACTTCGCCTATTTGTCCTTTTCTTTTTTTGTATTCTGTTCGACCAATTTCTTCACCTTTATCGTTGAAGGCGAGTTTTATAATCTTTTTTGGTTCTGTGAGCGTGGCACTTATTTTTTTTCCTTCATTGTTATATTCAAATTGGGATTTTGAAAGAAGCTTTTTTTTATTGTAAGAAACAATAGAAACTATGTTGCCATTTTCATCATATTCTTCAAAATACCATGAGTCGCCATTTGCAAGGGTGAGACCTCCTGATTGAATCGAAGAAAACTCTGTTTCTTCGCTTGTTTTCACTTCATCTTTTTTAGTTTCTTTTGAAGTCTCTTGTGGTTTCTCAACGCCGGTTGTTGAGGTAGCAACTGGAGTTTCTTCTTTTTTTTCTTCTGCAGCAGAAGTTGCCAAAGACTCCTTTTTAGCTTCTTGAGTGGAAGTTGAAAAAGACTCTTCAGGAGGACTAGATGTATTTTCTTCCTCTGGCAAAGATTGAGAAAATTCATTAGTTATGCTTCTTCTTGTTGTCGAACGTGGTGGTCTTTCAATGATTAAATCTTCTTCTTCAAGTTGCATTGTGTTTTCTAAAGAGAATAAAGCGATGGCAATAGCACAGAAAAAGAGGATATAGTATATGCGGTTTACTATATTTTTCATTCCTTTTCTCCAACAAAACCTTTAACATATTCACTAGGGGAAAAAGGAGCAATATCATCATATTTTTCACCTGTGCAAACAAACGAAATAGGAATTCCTAATTCTTTACTAATAGTAATTGCTCCGCCACCTTTTGCAGTGGAATCATACTTTGTAAGGATTACAGAATCAACCCCAACACTCTCATTAAATGTTTCAGCTTGTCTAAAGCTATTTTGCCCTGTAGTTGCGTCTACAACTAGTAGTTTTTTGTAGTTTTCTTTTTCAACCTTTGAAGAAGCAATACGTTCAATTTTTTGCAATTCTTTAAGCAAGTTTTCCTTATTATGCAATCTTCCTGCAGTATCAATTAAGACTAAACCTTCTCCTTTAGCTTTTATTGCTTCGATTGAATCAAACACTACCGCAGCAGGGTCTGCTCCATGCTTATGAGAGACAACACGAACTTTTAAGTTTTCTCCATGATACTGAAGTTGCTCTATAGCGGCTGCTCTAAAAGTATCGGCTGCTGCGATAACTACAGGCATGTTAGAAGCATAAAGCTTTGCCATTTTTGCTATTGATGTAGTTTTTCCAACACCATTCACTCCCAAAACTAAATATACGTTTACAGCATTTTTTTTTGGCTTTAATTCTAAAAACTTTGTGTATGAAAGTAAAATATTTTTAAGTGCTGTATTAACATCTTGCAAATTGCTGATTTTTTTTTCTTTGCATTCTTTTTTTAGTGCTGTTTCAACTTCTAGTGCTATCTTAGTGCTAATATCACCTTCAATCAAAGCTTCCGTCAATTCTTCAAAAAATTCATCATTGGGTAATTGATAAAGTCCAAACATCTTTTTTAGACTTTGTGCGAAGCTTTTTCCTATCATAATAATCTCCTACCTATTAAAAATATTTTAGCTCAAAATCGATACATAAATAGTTTTGGTATTTTAAGATGTTTTTAGATGTTTTTCAACTTAACCTTCTTCTATGATTGCAAGATTTTATTGTATGAGACAAACAGTTTTGTTTCGTCATATACTAGTATTTTGTTACACAAAATTGATACAATGAGAGGAGAAATGAAAGTATTGGTTGGACTAAGTGGTGGTGTTGATTCCACTGTTGCCACAAAATTGTTAATTGACTCAGGATATGATGTTACTACCTGCACATTACGTCTATTGCCTGAATGCACAAAAAAAGCATATAAAGATGACAAAACGATTGAAAAGGCAAAACTAATTGCAAAAAGAATAGGTGTAAATCATGTTGTTTATGATTGTAGACATGAATTTGAGCAAAAGGTGATTAAATATTTTGCTCACTCTTATAAGAAGGGGCAAACACCAAATCCTTGTTATTTCTGCAATAGAAATATTAAGTTTGGACTAATGCTAGAAAAAGCACTAAAAGATGGGTTTGAAAAAATTGCTACAGGACATTATGCAGGAATTAAAGAAGAAATAACCAATGACATCCAGATATTTCACCTCGTAAAAGGAAAAGATAAGCAAAAGGATCAAAGCTATTTTCTTTCATGCCTTTCACAAAACCAATTATCATATAGCATTTTTCCTCTAGCTAGTTTGACAAAAAAAGAAGTGAAAGAGATTGCATATGATGCTCAGCTTGTAAACGAAGAAGTGGGAGAAAGTCAAGATATTTGTTTTGTTGACGATGGTGAATATGCTGAGTTTATTTCTTCTATTTCTAGTCTTAAAGATTTTCAACAAGGCGACTTTATTGATATGCAGGGAAATAGGTTAGAAAAACACAAAGGCTTGCAATATTACACCATTGGGCAAAGACGAGGGCTTAATATTGCAATGGGTTACCCTGTCTATGTGATAAAAAAGGACGCAAAAACAAACACTGTTACTGTTGGAGAAAGAAAATATCTTGAGTGTAACACGTTAGTTGCAAAGAATATCAATATAATTGGAAAGCTACCCATAGGTGAAAAAATTAAAATTATGGCAAAAACACGCTATCGTCAAGTGGAAAAAGAAGCATATCTTATGTTGAAAAATGAAGGAACGGCGATAGTTGAATTTTTGAAGAATGATGAGGCTGTTGCAACAGGACAAATAGTAGCCTTTTATAAGGGAGATTTTTGTTTGGGTTCTGGTGTTATTGAGGAAACATATTGATAAAACATCTTGATGAATAAAGTTTTCTTACAAACTACATTTGTGATTTAATGGTATGTATTTAATTGCTAAACACCTCTGTATTCGATAGCAATATAGCTCTGGAATGCGACCTTGTTTCTGCACAGAATGGGGGCAGTACATTGTGAGAATTTGTCTTAAGACAAATTCTCATTCTA
>CAJPOH010000139.1 GCA_905372205.1 uncultured Treponema sp. | reverse complement strand
CTTCTATTCTGACACTATTGTTATTTCCTATTTGTTTTTCAATTTTTCATCTGATGTTGTTAAAAAACAACATCAGTTTTGTTTGCACTGTGTTTAAAAAAGAAAGAGCTTTTTTTCCATTTATGTTTAAGCATAAGCTAATATCATCGTTCAGTCTTGTAATATTAGTGCTTTTATTTTTTGAGATAAACCTACATATTGTAAGTTTTGTTTTGAAAGAATTCAAAGGAAATACAAATTTTTATGAAGAAAATTATATTTCGCCTAAAAGTGTAACATTTACATTTCCTGAACGCAAAAAGAATTTAATTTTTATCTACCTTGAATCAGCAGAAGCAGAAATCTCATACTGTGCGAAAGAAAACACTAATCTAATTCCAGAACTAGCAGAGATCGCAAAAGATAACTTGAGTTTTAGTCACTCTGATGGCATAGGTGGGCAAATTCAATTACCTGGAACAGACCACTCCATCGCTTCAGTATGTTGCACACATTTAGGGCTTCCATTATTGGTTGATTTTGCAGGTCAATTTTATAGAAACAATAGTGAATATTTTTTTAATGGTGCTTATGGGTTAGGAAACATTTTGTGTGATGGAGGGTATAACTGCCTATTTACACTAGGAAGTGGAACTATTTATGGTGGGCTAGGTAATCTGCTAAGAGGTCATGGATTTGAAGTTAAAGACATAGATTATTATAAGAAAACAAATAAAGTTCCCAAAGATTATTTTGTTTGGTGGGGAATAGAGGATGCTAAAGCTGTTGAATTTGCAAAAGAAGAACTTAACATTCTTGCATCTTTGGATCAACCTTTTGCCTTTTCTGTTTTCTTTGAAGATACACATACTCCTTCAGGCTACTTTGATGCAGAATGTGAGAATAGATATCCAAAACAAATTCATAATGTCTTTGCAAACATGTCTAAAAGAATTAATAAGTTTATTGATTGGATAAAAGAACAACCTTTTTATGAAAACACTGTTATAGTGATTTTAGGAGATCATCTTTATATGGGAGGCGATCTCTATGATAAAGAACCAATATCAAGACATGCTTATAATGCTTTTATAAACACAGGTAAGAGTGGTGAACATAGCAAGAATAGGAAGTTTTGCACTTTTGATTACTTTCCAACAATATTAGATTGTCTTGATATCAACTATGAAGGCGAAGGATTGGGTATTGGACGTTCTTTACTTAGTGGAAAATCTACATTGATTGAACAACTTGGGGATGAAAAACTTATAGAATTAATCACTTCAAAATCTCATCTTTATTATTCTTTATTGAGAAAGGAAAAATAAAGTTGGATTATAAGTGATAGCGTTAGGGAATCGCTGATTAAAGCTAGGAGAGCATTTAATCAGCGATTCCCTCACTTTCTCAAGTTGCCATAAGTTACGGTTAGATGGCAACTTATCGAAAGGTTAAAAATTCATAGGATGCCACTGATTAATTCGCTTTCGAATTAATCAGTGCCTCCTTAGGTAGAATGCTTTAACCTGTGTTTCCCTAGTTATTGAAAGAATTCATATCCTTGACTTTTTACTATTTAATTGATATCCTCACAAAATATCGATTAAGATATAGGGCCTATAGCTCAGTTGGTTAGAGCAGCGGACTCATAATCCGCGGGTCGCCGGTTCAAGTCCAGCTGGGCCCACTTTTTATAGTCTGTTGTCATTCTTTAACGCCACCCTTGATAAATCTCTATTACTATGTTATCCTTATATTGTAGCACTATTTCTTTGTAGAGTGTATGGAGGATGGTATGGCAGGTTTAACACGCAAAAAAAATAAAGAAGTTTCAGAGAACGAAGATCAATTAAAGCTGGTTACATTTCAATTAGGTGCAGAGTTATATGGTGTTGAAATTATGGAAGTTGATCAGATTGTTAGGATCCAAGATGTCAGACCTATACCTAATGCTCCATATTATGTGGAAGGCATTTTCACATTGCGTAGTGAAATTATTCCTATAATTTCTTTGCATAAACGTTTCCATATCCAAAAAGCAGTTTTTGAGGATGAAGATGAATCTCTTGGTGGTTTCGTGATATTAAAGATTGAAGGCAACAAAATGGGTATTATAATAGATAGAATTGCACGTGTTGTCGACGTAAAAAAAGAAGATATTCAACCACCTCCAGAAATGATTACAGGCATTGGAACAGAGTATATTCATGGTGTTGTGCGACGTGAACAAGGCTATCTTATTATTCTCGACATACATAAACTCTTTAATTCTAAGGAACTTCAAAAACTGGCAAGCTCGTTCTAAATGAAGACTCCTCTTTATAGTCCTACTATTTGTCGCTCAGAAATGGAAGCAGTTCTCACTCGTATGGTCGTAGAGAGGGTGGGTCCTGGTGAAGTGAATAAAACTCTTTCAAATGCAGTTGCTGAGTACTTTGATTCTAGCTATGCAGTTAGTTTTAGAAGTCCTCCTATAGCATTGCACTACGCTCTTTCTGCTATGAATATTCCGCTTAATTCTTCCATTATTATCTCAGCTCTTTCTCCTTTTTGGATTTATACAGAACTCAAAAGAGATGGTTTCAATCCTATCATAATTGATGTTGCTCCTGAAAGTTTTTTTATGGACATAGAAAAAATAAAAGAAAAGGGAATGGATGCAAAAGCGATTATAATAAATGAACCGTTAGGACTTGTCCCGAATATTGATGAATTGATAGAATTAGAACTTCCCATAATAGAGGATATTTCACAAAGTATTGGTGCGACTTATGCTGGTATAAAAGCTGGAGTTAAAGGAAGTTTTGCTTTGCTTGGTTTAGAAGAGCATGATATTCTTACTGCAGGTGGGGGAGCAACCCTTGTAGCAAATAAAAAAGAAGAAGCAAATTTACTTAAAAAGTTATATTCTAATATTCCTTCAACAGATCTTTTACCCGATATCAATGCAAGTTTGGCTTTAGTTCAATTAAAGCAAAATCTTAAGAATACAGATACAAAGCGAGAGATCTTAGAAGTATACAAAAAGGCACTTTTGCAAACATCTCATAAGACAGTTGCAGTTTCTCCTGATGATATAAATCCTGTGTATTCATTTCCTGTAATTTTTAGTTCTAATGTGGCAGAAATAGAAAAGTTTGCTCTAAAAAAAGACATAGAAATAGAAGCGGCATTTAAGAATTCTTGTATTGCCTTTTTAAGAGAACTTCAAGAAGAATATATAAATGCAGCTTCAATGTTGTTTAGATGTTTTTTGTTTCCTTTATATCCACGTCTTGGCAAAAAAAAGATAGTAGAAATTGCTAAAATATTATCTAGTCTACCTTAAATCTTATGAACTACTTTGCAAAACATGTTTTGATTGTCATAAGTAAAGATAAAAAAGAGGCATTTCCACTTAAAGATAAGATTGTAGGCTTTTTGGGTGAAAGAAATATTTCTAGTGATGTGCATTATTATGATGGTTTTTCGTATACAGAAACTATAATAAAACCTTTCACTCATGCAATAAGTCTTGGAGGAGACGGCACAGTGCTTTTTACTGCAAGACTATGTGCTCCCGCTAAGATACCTGTATTTCCAATAAATTTTGGACATTTTGGTTTTATAGCAAGCATAGAACCGAGCGAGTGGGAAGACAAATTAGAGCTATTTATACAAAATAAGAGCAACTTATATGAAAGACTTCTTCTTCATGCAACAGTAACTAGGAAAAAAGAAGTTATTATAAATTTTGAAGCATTGAATGATATAGTTGTTTCGGGTGCAAGTATTGGAAAATTAGTTAATCTTGATGTAAGCTTTAATGAAGTCCCCTTTGGCTATTATAGAGGGGATGGAATTATTATTTCAACTCCTACTGGTTCTACAGCCTATTCAGTTGCTTCAGGGGGGCCTATTTTAGATCCTACAGTTTCTGCCTTTGTGTTAACTCCTATGGCTCCTTTCTCACTTTCTAATCGTCCAATTGTTCTTCCATCTTCTGGCAGAATTAAAATTGAGACCCCACAATTAAAACACTCAAATATTTCGTTGTTGTCTGATGGACAGAAATTACTAACACTAAAAAAAGATGATGTAATTTGCATTACAGAATCTCAGCACAAAGCATTACTAGCAGATTGTTCTCCGATGAAGTTTTATTCAGCACTTAATTCAAAATTGGGTTGGCAAGGCTCTGTGCTATAATATTTTTTAAGACAAAAGGTAATGAAAAGGCATCATTATGACGTTATAGCTTATAGTAACTTTTTAATATCTATAATCT
>CAJPOH010000138.1 GCA_905372205.1 uncultured Treponema sp. | reverse complement strand
GTATTATAGAAGGAGGTGAATTCACTCTTGATAAAACAAAGCCTAAAAAGCTTACTCTCAGAGTTGAAGAAGTTAAGGGAAAATATCAAGCTTGGAGTGATGTTTTTGAAGTTTCGTACAAAGCAGAGCAATTAAAAAGCCTCTATGATGAGTTAGTGCTTAATGTGAATGATCTTTTTAACAAGGAAGTGCAAGGATTGGAAGATAAAATGTTGCCTGAAGGTTTTATAGAAGGATTAAAAAACTCAACGATCCCAGAGTTAAAAGTTTATGATTCTAGGGCTCCATTAGCTGTTTTATATAGGGCTAAGAAAAATGAAGACGAGAACATAATGGGAGATGTTGAATTTGATATTAATGGCAAAAAGACAATTGAAAAGCCTACTCAACCAAATCAAAGTTTAGCTATATGGAAAGCAGATTTTCTTGCAGAATTTACTAATAAAGATACCCCTTTAGTTGTTACCATAACAGTAAAGCCCAAAGATAAAAAGAAATTCGAAGATGCTGTGTATAAGTTTAGTTTAAAATCTACGGGTACAATGCCTGTTTTGGTGGGCTATAACGGACAATATCATCAAAATGGCAGTGAAGAAATGCTTGATGTTGACGTTGCTGAGTTTGTAGTGCAGTGCTATAGAGATGTTATAAACACTGTTACTATAACAGACGGAAAGGCAACTCATACACCTCAAGTTAAAAAATATAAAAATGCTCAAGATATAGATTTTTGGAGTGCAAATCAAAAGATGGCTCTTAATAAAAGCCTTACAACTTACACAATCACTATTACTCCAAAAAACACCTCTCTTTATAACAATGCTGTGTATACGTATAAATTAAGAGGTAAAGCAGTGCCACAAGATAATGCTGAGTTTGTTTATAGGAATGGAGAACCTAAAGTGCAAGGTGAGCTTACATTTAGGTCTGGTTGTGAATCTAAGTATATCAATTCTTTCGGTTGTACTAAAATCAAGATATTTACAAGTACAGTAAGCCCTAAGGCTACAGTGCATTATAAGATGATAGACCCTATAACCAAAAACCTTGCCAAAAATCATGGCTTAACAGTAGTGCAAGGGACTCTCACATCAGATGGACTTGGAGAGCATCAAGGTGAGATAACTGTGCTAGAAGATAAACCTACACATCTTATGCTTTATGTTGTTGCAGAAGATGGAGTAACTCAAGATTCAACAAAAGGGAGAACTATTCTTATATTAAATGAAATGGATTTATTTCATGATGTTGATGAGGCAAATCTTGCCAAAAGAAGTAAGCGAAAAACTGCAGCTGAGAAAGCTTATGACACAGTAGAAATAGATAAAACTAAGGTTTCTGCTAACGGAAATAAATTTTATCTTTGTTTTACATGCTTACCAGAACTTTTTGGAACTAAAGTAGCAGATTCTGTTAAAAACATGGAAGGTTTCAAAAAGCTTGATAAATGGGCTTCATATCAAGCATATCAAGTAACAGTGGATGCTAGTAAACTTATTTCAGCTGAAAAGAGTGAGATTGAGCTTGATATTCCTTTGCTTAGGACTTTAGATGATGATTCAAATCCTATTAACCCTCCTGTTGAGAGTTTTACATATAAGGTGAAAATTAAACTTGCAGAATAAACTTATCAACTTAGAGCCATTGATTATCAATGCCTCATTTTGCGAAATATAATGAAAAAATCTAATTTAAGGAGGCACTGATTAATTGTGAGTGGCGAATTAATCAGTGCTAGCCTTATAAAAATTAACCAAATAACATCTCTTTAAGAGTTTTCTAATTTAAGCATTTTCTAGGGACTGTTATTACTTCTTGAATATCTTACATAGCTTTTCTTTCTATATTATAAAAAGTGCAAAAGCCTTTCTAACAATATTTATAATGTGGCATCTCTACGCATATCTCCTAAGAAACCTGTAGTATTTGTGATGAATCTATTGTCTTAAATGAATAAAAGTGCTAGATTGAAAATGATGATTCCATCAGATTCAATGCTTTATTTCAAGTTCAACAAAAAATCTTAAAGTACATTAGCTAATGTTATGATTGTACATTAGGAAATGTTATAATCGTACATTAGCTAATGTACTGACCCCATCCTGTACAGAAACGAGGGTGCAAACCCCGCTATATCGCGAGGCGTTGCTGTACAGCATTGGTGTGCAAACCTCGCTATATTGAGGTCGCATTCTGTACAGAAACGCATAACGATGCATGCGTGTTTTGCATGGATGGTCAAAAACTTCTTTTGCTTCATTTGACGTGCATAATCTACAAACGCTTTTTCTTTCTTGTTTTGAATCAATTCTTGCAATAAAATCGCAAAGTCATATCAATACTAGGTATGCCTTTTTCTTGCTTTGAGATATTTTATTACCTTTTAACTGGTACTCCTTTTAATAATATTTATAATGCGGAATCCCTAGCATATATATGTTTTCAAAACATCTAATTTTTTGTATACTCGAGCATTAAGGAGAGTGTATGAAACCATATAATATCTTTTTGTCATTTTTATTTTGTTTAGTTCTCTGTCTATCGTTTTCTTGCAATGAAAAAGAAAAAGACACGTTCAAAATTGTTTTTTATCCAAACGAATCGGGAGAGTCTATGAAAGATGCTCGTGAAGCATTTAAAAACATCTTAAAAGAAGCACTTGCAAGAGATGTTGAGGTTATCACGACCACAGACTACAATATTGCATTAGAAACTTTAATTAGTGGAAAGGCCGATATGGCTTATGTTGGTGCGGAAGGTTATATTCAAGCCCATGATAAGAATGCTTCTGTCGTTCCAATTGTAACAAATTCAGGTGCTTCAGGAACACTTGAAGATTCTCTTTATTATTCTTTTATTGCTTGCTTAGCAAAAAATAAAGCAGAATTCATAGATGAGGCTGGTAATTTCAACAGAGAAAGTCTAAAGGGAAAGAAAATTAGCTTTGTTTCAGTTAATTCTACTTCTGGTTTCACTTTGCCTGCAAAATTCTTAAATTCAATCTTGCAAGCTAAAGATAGTGATGAACTAATAAAGGAAGGCTTATATTTTGATAAAGTGATTTTTGCTTCATCTCATCAAGGTTCTCAAGTTATGTTATATAAAAACGAAGCGGATATTGCTTGCTTTGCAATTCCTCAAACGATTAAAGTTTACCAACTAATTTCTGGAGAAGAAAACTCTGATAATGCAGTTTATGAGGTGCAAAAATGTGATGACAAGCCTTTTTCGGACTATACTGGTGAAAAAATCGCTGTATTAAAAGCATTACCTGTTTTAAATGCTCCTATTGTAGTTAATCGAGATACTGTTTCAAATGATGAGGTGCAAAAAATAAAAGCTGCCTTAACATCTGAAGAAACTGCAAATAATCCCGGTATTTTTAAGATGTCAGGGCAGGACGTGAAAGGTATTTTTCCGAAATGGACAGAAAAAACCCGTCTTATTGAAGTTGATGATGCTTGGTATGATAAACTTAGAAATCTGTAATGCTAGAGATTTCTAATTTAACAAAGAAATACACTACTAGTGGGCTTATTGCCCTAGATAATGTTTCATTCTCAGTTAAAAAGGGTGAGTTTGTTGCTGTCATAGGGCAATCAGGGGCTGGAAAGTCTACATTATTGCGTTGCATTAATGGCTTAGAAGCCCATACAGGGAGCGTAGTGCTTGAAGGTCTTTGCATAGAAAAACTAAGTGCTAGAAAATTAAGAGAAGCTAGAAAAAACATCGCCTTTATATTCCAGAATTACAACCTTGTAGAAAATCTTTCTGTGATAGAAAATGTGTTGCATGGCATTTTGGGGAAAATAGGTTTTTTTCGAAGCATTTTTGGTGTATACAAAAGAGAAGAAAAAAGGAATGCACTATTATTGCTTGAATCTTTAGGTCTTTCGGATATGCCGTATAGATGTTGTCTGGATTTAAGTGGTGGGCAAAAACAACGTGTTGGCATTGCAAGAGCATTAATGCAATCTCCTTCTATTGTGTTAGCAGATGAGCCGACTTCTTCGCTCGACGTAAATTCTAGTAATATTGTATTGAATTTGCTTAAAGAAAACTGCAAAGCAAGAAAAATTACTTGCATTGTTAATCTTCATCAAATTGAAGTAGCAAAGCGATTTGCTGATAGGATTATTGCATTAAAAAAAGGGAAGATTGTTTTTGATAATGAACCAACTAACCTTAATGATGTCGCTATTAACGAAATATTTAAAAATGACTAGCATTTTTAGGCATTCAGTATATTTAT
>CAJPOH010000137.1 GCA_905372205.1 uncultured Treponema sp. | reverse complement strand
AACTATTCGCTTGTTAGATGCTCCCCTCCATGAGTTTTTACCTCATAATGATGCTGAGCTAGATGAATTTGTTAATCATCTAAAAAGTGCAGGAAAGAAATATGATAAGGCGGAATTGAAGTCGACGATTGAGATGCTTTCTGAAATTAATCCTATGCTGGGACATAGAGGTTGTAGAATTGCAATTTCATATCCTGAAATATATGCAATGCAGATAGAAGCAATTTTTGAAGCTTCACACAAAGCAAGAAAAGAAGGAATTAATAATAATCCTGAAATAATGATTCCTTTAGTTATGAATTTTAGAGAATTAAAGCAAATTGCATTTGGAAAAAAGATAGAAGGACATTCATATTTAGGCATCAACTCTATAGAAGAAACCCTAAAAACAAAAATTGAAGATGCAAAGTTTAATTATAAAATTGGTACTATGATTGAACTTCCTGCCGCAGCATTAGGAGCTGGTGAGATTGCACGTTATGCACAATTCTTTTCATTTGGAACTAATGATTTAACACAAACGACATTAGGTCTTTCACGAGATGATTTTAATAGTTTTATGCCTGATTATAGTATGTATGATCTAATTGATAATAATCCTTTTGCAATACTAGACGAAAGGGTTAAGGAATTGATTCAAATAGCTATTACTAGGGGGAGATTAACTCGTCCAGACCTTATTTTTGGTCTTTGTGGAGAGCATGGAGCAAGACCCGGAAACATTAAATGCTTTATGGAATTAGGAGGAAACTATGTTTCATGTTCTCCCTATTCTGTTCCTATTGCTTTGCTTGCAATTGCACAAGCTGAAATTGAAAAAATGGAAAATAAAAATTAAGAGATAGTTTAAAAAGTTTCCATATAACACTGATGACTTTGGAAGGAATGTGGCAAGTAATAAATATTTGAAAGGTGCAAATAAAAACAAAAATGATGAGTTTTACACTCAGCTAGCTGACATAGAAAGGGAACTCTTTCATTACAAAGACCATTTTAAGGGCAAGATTATTTATTGCAATTGTGATGATCCTCGAGTGAGTAACTTCTTCAAATATTTCTATCTTAATTTTGAGTTTTTCGGTTTGAAGCAGCTCATAACCACTTGCTATAAAAACCAAGAGATAGATTTGTTTAGTCAAAACGATAGTGAAAAAGCAGTCTGGATTGAATATAAAGGCGGGGGCAATATAGATAATTTTGACAATATTAAACTGAATGAGCTAAAAGGAGACGGAGACTTTAGGAGCGGTGAGTGCATAGAAATATTGAAAAGTGCAGATATAGTGATTACAAACCCTCCGTTTAGCTTATTTAGAGAATATGTAGCTCAATTGATGGAAGATAGTGTCAAGATAAGCTCTTTTTGCGAGAACATAATTATCAAACAGCAATCTATCTGATCTTTCATCTTATGGGGCAGTATGTGAGAACTGAAGTTCAAGGCTCTCAAGGGCGTTCAGATGTGGAAGTGGAAACTCAGGACGCAATCTATATCTTTGAGTTTAAGGTGGGAGGAAAGCCAATTGATGCACTTACTCAAATTAAAGAGATGGATTATGCAGAAAAGCATAAAGCAAGCAAAAAGAGTGTCTATCTTATAGGAGCTAGCATTAGCCGAAATAAACGTACTTTGGGTAAGTGGATGGTGGAAAAGATAGGGTAGCTTTAATCAGCGTTTCCTTATCACTAGTGTGTTCTACACTAGAAAACATCATCTACTATTTCACTCTTTTATGAATTGTTCAGTATTTATTTAAGTTGTAGTTTTGACTAGTTTACTCATAATCGTTTTGATTTATACCCCCTTGAAAATACCGTTATTTACCTATATAGTAATTGGCTCGTAAGGTGTCTTTTGAATTATTTCTTAATAAATAGCACCTAAAAATGAATTAACCTTTTATAAAGGGGGATTTTACTGATGGATATTTCGCTTGCTTTGTATGCAGTGCTTGGAGGCGGTGTTTTAGCTTTATTGTATGCTGCTTTCAAAACAACATGGATTTTCAAACAAAAGGTTGAAAATGAGACTTTAAGGGAAATTGGTGGACACATAAGCGATGGAGCTATGGCCTTTTTAAGACGTGAGTATCTTACTCTTTTGCCATTTATTGCATTGGTTGCTATCTTTTTAGGTTTTGCAAACCAAGGTGTGTTGAAGTTTCAAGCAGCTGCTTTCTTGCTTGGTGCTATTGCTTCTATGATGGCAGGTTTTATTGGTATGAAAGTTGCAACATCTGCAAACGTTCGCACAACTCAAGCTGCAGAGAAAAAAGGACTCAATGGAGCATTACAAGTTGCTTTCTCTGGTGGTTCTGTTATGGGCATGAGCGTTGTAGGTTTGGCTTTTATAGGACTTTTTATTGTTCTTTTTATTGCTACAAAAATGCTTGGAAGTGCTGAAGATGTTTTTGCAAAATCTATTTTGCCACTTGCAACAGCTTTTTCTTTTGGTGCTTCTTCAATAGCTCTTTTTTCACGTGTCGGTGGTGGTATTTACACAAAAGCTGCTGACGTAGGTGCTGACTTAGTTGGTAAAGTTGAAGCTGGAATCCCAGAAGACGATCCACGAAACCCAGCAACAATCGCAGACAATGTTGGAGACAATGTTGGAGATGTTGCAGGAATGGGGGCTGACTTATTTGAATCTTTTGTCGGCTCTTTGGTTGGAGCTATGATTTTAGGCTTGACTGTTCAAGTTTCCGGTGTGGGCGGAGATGCATTAAAAATGCAACTCATGTTGCTACCTCTTTTAATTGCAGTTGTAGGTTTAATTGCTTCTGTTCTCGGAACTTTCTTTGTGCGTGCAAAACCAAATAGCAATCCACAAACAGCTCTTAACATAGGTTCTTTTGGTGCTGCTATCTTAGCAACTGTTGCAGTTTTCTTCCTCATCAAATACATCTTGGGAGACGCAACCTTTAACGGTGGCAAGGTGAATGCTTTGCGTGTTTTCTTTGCTACAGTGATAGGCTTAGCTTCTGGTTTGGCAATCGGACTTATAACTGAATATTATACAGGCACTGGTAAAAAACCAGTAAATGAAATTGTTGAAGCTTCTAAAACAGGCCCTGCAACCACAATCATTTCTGGTCTTGCAGTTGGAATGAAAAGTTCTTTCCCAGTTGTCATTTTAATTTGTGTTGCTATTTTTGCAAGTTTCTTCTTTGCAGGTCTTTATGGTGTAGGTATTGCAGCTGTTGGAATGCTTATGACTCTTGGTATTCAACTTTCTGTTGACGCTTATGGACCTATTGCAGACAATGCTGGTGGCTTAGCAGAAATGAGCGAGCTTGATAGTGGTGTTAGAAAGATTACTGATAGCCTTGACGCTGTAGGAAACACAACAGCAGCAATTGGTAAAGGTTTTGCTATTGGTTCTGCAGCTCTTACTGCTATCATCCTATTCACATCATTTAAGGAACAAGCAGAGGTTTATATTGCAGACATCACCAATATTTATGTTTTGGTTGGTGTAACTCTTGGTGCTGTAATTCCTTTCTTGTTTTCTTCTATGGCTATGAATGCTGTTGAAAAAGCTGCTCAAAAGATGATTGAAGAAGTTCGCCGTCAGTTCCGCGAAAAGCCCGGTATTATGGCAAGAACAGAAAAACCTGACTATAAAAAATGTGTTGATATAAGTACACAAGCAGCTCTTCATCAGATGTTATTGCCCGGTATTATAGCAATTGTTACACCTGTTCTTGTAGGTTTCTTGGGCGGAAGCGAAATGTTGATTGGGCTTTTAACCGGTGTTACAGTTTCTGGTGTTGTTTTGGCTGTGTTTATGTCTAATGCTGGTGGAGCTTGGGATAATGCTAAAAAGACTATTGAAGGACAAGAAGGTGGAAAAGGTTCTGACATGCACAAAGCTGCAGTTGTTGGAGACACTGTTGGAGACCCCTTCAAAGACACAGCAGGCCCTTCAATCAATATTTTGATTAAGCTTATGTCTATGGTTTCTTTGGTTATTGCTCCAATGTTGAAACTCTACTGGGGTTAAATTTTATAGCTAAGCAATTATTTTGCTTAACTTATCGTGTCCGACCATTTATGGTCGGACAACACACGAGAATACATACGTAGTCGTATTTCAACGAATTTCCTTGTGGCAGGGATTTTAATCCATAATATGATGCTTACACAGTAAACACGTTTTCAGACCCTTCCCCACATTTCTACCCTTTTCGGCATGGTTGTTACGCTAACGCTGGTTAAATGCTCCGCCTAGTAGCTGTCGCTGGCAGTAACCTAGCTTTAA
>CAJPOH010000136.1 GCA_905372205.1 uncultured Treponema sp. | reverse complement strand
CCCCAACACATCTAATTTATTCCACTCTAACACATCAATTTTTATCCTCACAATGTTTTTGTCTTTTCCTTTCTGACAAGATCTGTTCTTTTCAGAAATCATTATATTTTTGAGGAGGTTTCTATGAAGAAACTAAAAAGAGGATTTAGGAAAGTATTCCTAATAGCAACAATCATTTCTTTGATCTTTGCTTCCTGTAAGCAACCAGTAGATGAAGGCAAGGGTAAAACTGAGAAAGTTATTATCACAGTGAAAAAAGATGCCTATGTAATAAAAGCTCCAGATAGCTTGAGTGTTGATAAAGGCAGTAAGTTAACCTTTGATCAATTGAAAGACAAAATGTCTTTGAAATTTGAAGCAAGCTATGAGCTTGATAAAATCACTCTAAACGATGCTAGTGGCGAAGAAATCACAAATACCTTGCCACACACTTTTAATACAAACACAACTATCTTTGTTTCTTCACGACAAAAAGGCTCTAATGTAGATCTAAAGCTAATAAATCTTAAAGTTGATGGTGTCAAGATAGAACCCATAGCAGACACAATGAATGCTAGTAAAACTAAGAAAGACAAAGTTTCAATCGAAGTTACAACCGATCCTGCAAACGCAACAATTGAGTTTGATCCAAAACTTGTAGATGGTTTTTGGAATAATCTGGCACTTGGGAACAACCAACTCAAAATAAAGCTAAAAAGCGGAAGCAAAACAAAAGAATACACACTCAATATTGAAAGGCTGGCTAATGATATGCCAGTTTTGAAAAAGCTTACAATGGGAGATAAGAGCAAAGAGGGAGCAGAAATAACAGAAGAAATGGTGTTCAACGTTCCTCAAGACAGCACTGAGGTTGAGGTGAAAGCAGAAACAGACCCAGCAGATGCAACAATTGTTTATGAGCCTAATCTCACAAATGGAAAGCTTGCTATTTCAAATGATGATACAACATTGACAATCAAAGTAGGAACAGAGCCAAAAGTTTCCACATATACAGTCAAAGTAAAACGTCTTTCTTCAATAGATTCCATTTTGGACACCGTTATTATAACTGGAGGCAGAAGAGAAGGTATTGCGTCTATAGCTACAAGAGAACAAATAACAAAAATAATATCTGGAGAAGCCCCTATCATAGAACTCTATGGACCTAAAACTACTGTAATTTTAGGCACTAAAACAAAAAAATGGAAATCTTGCAAAATTAATGGCGAAGATATTCCTCCATTTGAATATCTTGCCTATGGCTTTACTTCAGTATCAATAGCAAATATTAAAAACCCAAAAAACAACGAAATAATGGATGTGAAAGCTGAAATCACTTCTAACGATAACAAAGTGATTGAAGTAAACTTCAAAATCAAACGTCTTGAAGGAACAATTGATTTACCTGCTGAAAATCTAGTCATTAAAGGAAAACATGTAATTACCAAGACTGCCCATCTTATTTCTTTACTTAATGGAACAAAACCACAATTTACTGGTTTTGAACCCACACCTATAGAGATTTTGTTTTTTGAAGACGTAATAAAAGAAATCAATATTGATGGAAGTGTTTGCGAAATAAAGCATAGAGTAGACTCTGAAACAAGCGAAGATATTTGGTACGTTGAAAAAAACATTACTGGAGTTGCTCCTTCAGGAAAAGACATTACTGTTGTGATGGAACCTAAGTCTAAGGAAGATTATCACACAACAACATGGACGTTCCATCTAAAATATCGAGCTCCTACTCCTATAATTGTCTACTATGAAATTAATGGAAAAACATCTAGCCAATTAGACAAGACTTTTGTTGATGATGTTGAAGCAAATAACAATCCTCTTATGGAAATTGAGGCTCTTGCATTAAATCTTCATCTAACAATCGATGGAAAACCTAAAACTGTTAAGATTAATGATGAGCTTATAGATGGAGCTTCTATAGAAAAAACAGGTGGGTTATACCGTTTGTCTAGGATAATTCCATTGCCAAAAGATAAGAGTGAAAAGCAAATAGAAATAGTTGTTATGCCAGAAGATGAAAGCTTATATTTGCCAAAAACTTTTAAGTTTAGGCTAAAGAGCAATGGTTCTCTTGAAAAGATAGTGCCTAAATTTACAGAGATAAGTGGCGACAAGAACTTACCCAATTCTTTCTTATCAAAACTATCTGATGGTTCTAAGCCTACACACAAAATTGCTTCAGAAAAAGCTAAAATGCTAATCACTCTAAGCATTTATGAACACGATTTCTTGTGTAAAGAAGTAAAAATAAATGGCGAGCTTGTGGAAATGACTCCTGTATTGGTTTGGGAAGTTCCATGGGAATATAAAATAGAAAAAGAACTTCCTATAGAAAACGAAGCCCTTGAAGTTAAAATAGAATTCATTCCAAAAGATGAAACCATGACAAAAAAGCTCGTATGGGAGTTTAAGGTTGAAAAAGGAGGAGAAAAACCTTCTATTCCACGTGATAAAGTGAAATTTAGAATTAATGGTATAGGAGATTATGATTGGTTTGCCCCATTACCTGAAAGTTTAACAGCCCACTTGACAGACGGGACTAATCCAATCTATGAATATGATGGCAAGAAAGCTCTTTTAGAAGTAGGTTATTTTGGCAAAAAGATTATAGAAAAAGTTACTTTTAAGATTGATGATTCTCAAGTGGCTGAAGAAGCTCCTAAACAACAGGGAAGTCAACACTTTGCAGCTTATACTTTTAAGGCTACAGACACAGAGCCTCATAAAGTCGAATTGATTATACATCCTGCAGAATCTCAATATTCACCTTTAATTTACACTTTCCGTCTAAAGTCTAAAGGAAACAAAATTGCCTTGCCTGTAGATTTTGCTTGCAATAACATAGTACGTAAGAGTGGACATAAAGAGACTATAAAGGCAGAAAAAGTTAATATTTCAGTTACATCCAAACAAGATGTTATGGCAGAAGTGAAAATTGGTGTAAAAGCTTCAGATGGTACAATTCAAGATGAAAAAGTAGTTGAAATACAAAAGATTCCTAACATATTTGGAACTGGTCATTATTATGAAGCTGTTTTGTATAGGTTGCCTTTAACACCAGATGTGGAGAAAATCTTTGTTATAAAAGTGAAAGCTAAAGATGAAGTTAGCGATGAATTTGAAGATGCCACCTGTGAATTCTTTTTGACAGGTACACGAGTACCTGAAAACAATGCAGAATTTGTATACACATCAACAAAAGAGCCTGGACCTGTGTATGAAACATTTGAATGGAATGACGGTATTCAAGGAAAGGACGCATCAGACTATGGAGCTAAAACTGTTACCCTAAGAGCCACAACTTTAAGTCCTAGAGCAAGTGTTAAATATAGAATTGTTACAGACCCCATCAATGATAAAGAAATTGAAGGACCAGACGAACAAACAATGACAAATAATGATGGCTATCATTCTTCACCTAAGATCACATTATTCACCGATAGACCTACAAAGATAACGGCATGGGTTGTAGCAGAAGATGGTCATACAAAAAATGATAAAAAAGGTGTTTGGAAAATGACATATAATCCAATTTCTCTATCTTGGTCTTATGAGAATAAGGCAAGTGGAGATGATTACACAACAGAAGCATATGATGTGATTAAGCTTGAAAGAGACAAGATTACTGATGCTAACAAAAAAGTTTATCTTGTTTTTACAGTTTCAAAAGATTACACAATAGATAATAGTGGTCTTCCTGCACATCAGACAGCTTTTGAAAAAATTGGACAAATGGACTACCATAATTACTATCAAAAAACAGCTGTTGATGTTTCTTCGCTTTTAGATTCTTCGACACCTCAGCTTGAAATACTATTAAAGCTGAAAAAATCTGACACTGACTGTTTTACATATAAAGTAAAACTATCGCTTAAATAACTAAAAAAAAGGTTGTAGTCTTTTGACTACAACCTTTTTTGCAAGGAATGCTATTCAATCACTGCAATAACATCGTTTGCTTTCACAATCAAATGCTCCACACCTTCAATTTTAATTTGAGTGCCAGCGTATTTATCATAGATTACCCTATCTCCCACAGCAACCTTAATCTTTTCTTTGTCATCTCCAACAGATACAACAACAGCCTTCTGTGTCTTTTCTTGTGCTGTATCAGGAATAATAATTCCAGAAGCTGTTTTAGACTCTGCAAGCTCAGGCTTTAGCAAAATACGATCTTGTAATGGTTTCACTTTCATTTTTTTCTCCTCCATAAAGAACCTAAATCGTCTATCTTTAATGTTTTTACTGTATCAATAAGATACATTTTTCAATATAAAAACATATCATGTG
>CAJPOH010000135.1 GCA_905372205.1 uncultured Treponema sp. | reverse complement strand
TTAAACTTTTAATCACACTATAAAATGCCTTTAAAGTTGCTCTGTATTGCTCTTGCAGTGCTTGGTTTTCTAGTGTTGCAATGAGTGGCTTATCATATTCGTCAATTAGAATGACAACCTTTTGATTAAACTTTTTATATAAAAGTTGAATAATATTAGCAAAGGCAATATCGGGATCATTACAACCTGCTTCAACATCATATGTACGTTCCCATATTTTTATATGATTATTTAAAATAGCTTTCAGATGCTCTTTTTCTGTATATTCTTTAGCATTCAAATCCAACTTTAACACAGGATATTTCTGCCATTCCTCGCCTTTTTCTGCCTTAATTCTCTCAATAGCAAGCCCCTTAAAGAGTTCTTTTTTCCCTTCAAAATAAGCTTGCAGTGTTGAAATAAATAAACTCTTTCCAAACCGACGAGGACGAGCTAGAAAATATGCTCTTCCTAGCTTTTCTAAACTGGGAATAAACTGAGTTTTATCCACATAAACATAGTTTCCTTCTACCATTGTAGAAAAACTTTGAATGCCTATAGGCATGTTTCTTATCTTTTGCATATGCTGATTATAACATTAAAGCAAAGAATATTGCAAATGGAAAAATAAGGAGGTGGTGATTAATTTGCCACTCACGATTAATCACAGGGCTTCCACATTATAAAGATTGCAAAAGTCTTTTTTAAGGGTATTTATAATACGGAAGCCCTACAATTAATCAGTGTCACCTTAAAGCTCAAGCAAAAATCCCACCAATCTAGCTTGGGTAAAAATGCCACATTTACATCAATCAAAATTGATAGCTTTTTAATGATTGTTCGCCTGATTACCCTTGAATATTACCTTAGACATTTTTGATAGAATATGTAATAATTCACAATTAGGGAGATTATTTTATGAAGAAAACTAAAATTGTTTGCACTATAGGACCTGCATCAGATTCAGAGGAAAGATTGAAAGAACTTTTTAAAGCAGGCCTTAATGTTTGTAGACTCAATTTTTCACATGGCACACACAAAGACCATGAAGTGCGTATAGAACGAATAAAAAAAGTGCGAGAAGAGTTGGGTTTACCTATTGCAATAATGCTAGACACCAAAGGTCCTGAAATCCGTATAAAAACTTTTGCAAACAATTCAGTTCATTTAAAACGAGAACAAGAATTCACTCTAACTACACGTGATGTAATAGGTGATGAAACAATTTGTAGTGTTACATATTCAAACCTAGCAAAAGAGCTAAAACCAAAAGATAGAGTGTTAATAGATGATGGTCTGATGGAGCTAAATGTTGAAAAAATAGTAGACGAAACAGACATTATTTGCCAAGTGATGACAGAAGGGGTTATTTCAAACAACAAAGGAATCAATATTCCTAGTGTCAAAATAAAACTTCCATTTTTGAGTGAACAGGACATAGACGACTTAAAGTTTGGTATAAAACATAAGGTAGATTTTATTGCAACCTCTTTCACACGAAATCACGAAGATGTTTTAATTATTAGACGAGTGCTAGAACAAGAAGGTGGAAATGAAATCAACATAATTGCAAAAATTGAAAATCAAGAAGGATTGGATTCGATAGATAAGATTTTGGAAGTTTCAGATGGAATTATGGTAGCTCGTGGAGATTTAGGAATTGAAATACCACCTGAAAATATTCCTCTAGTGCAAAAATCGATAATTCAAAAAACAATTCAAGCAGGAAAACCTGTTATAACAGCAACACAAATGCTAGATTCTATGACATATAACTTACGTCCAACACGTGCTGAGGTTACGGATGTTGCAAATGCAATTCTCGATGGCTCTAGTGCTATTATGCTTTCAGGTGAAACTGCTGCAGGACGATATCCTGTAGAAACAGTTAAGATGATGACAAGTATTGCCATCACAACAGAAAAGGCACTAAATTATGAAAAAATACTCATGGATAAAGCTAGTGAATCTTTTAGCACAATAAGTAGTGCAATAGCTCATGCAACATGTTCTTTGGCAATGGAAATGAATGCACAAGTCATAATTACAGCTTCTGCTTCAGGGGAAACTCCAAGAGCTCTTGCAAAATATAAACCAAAAGTACCAGTAGTTGCCATCACCCCTTATGAACAGACTGCTCGCCGCTTATCTCTTTGCTGGGGAGTCTATCCTATTGTGGGACCTGAGTTTAAGTCGACAGATGCAATGTTTGAATCTTGCATTGCTCAAGCTAAAAAATATAAATTTGTTGGAGAAGGTGAATTGGCTGTTTTGACAGCAGGTGTACCTATAGGACTAGCAGGTACAACTAATTTGCTAAAAGTGGAAACAGTTGGTAGCATATTGCTGAAAGGGCGAGGAGCAGCTTCTCATTCTGTTGTAACAGGTAGGGTGCGTGTAATTAAAAATGTAGAAGAACTTCTTAGTGATTTTAAGAAGAACGACATTCTTGTAACAAGCAAAACAAATGATTTAATGAATGCTTTTATAGAGAAAGCCTCTGCAATCATAACAGAAGATGGAAACTTGAGCGGGCATGCTGTAACTATGGGAATGAAAATAAGCTGCCCTGTTATAGTAAATGCAAAAAATGCAACTTCCATTCTGAAAGACAAAGGTATTGTTACATTAAATGGAAAAACTGGAGTTGTAGTTAAAGGAAAAGCAACGATCAACCGATAAATATATTGAGGATAAAACAATTTTAATGTACTTAATGCTACAATTTTTAAGGTATTCATATCAAAGTATCTTGAAAGAAGATTTGTTGTTCTCTAGTACGTAGTTTATTTTTAAAGGGGTATATATATGTTTTCATTCAAAAAGGGTAATGAAGAATCTAAAGATTTGGAGCAAACACAAAACAATCTCGTTTTTTCAAAAGATGAAATACAAGGCTTGATTAACGAAGTTGAAAACATTGCAACAAACATACAAACTCGCATTGTAGGGGCATCTAAGGTAATTGCAAAAAACTTAAAACAAGAAACTCAATTTGATCTTTTTACTGACACAATCAAATCGATTTTAGAGGCTCTTGAATCAGTGCAACACCAGTTGGAAAACATGAGAACTTGTCGTGAAATGCTAGAAAGTTCTGCCGAAAATGCAAGTAATTCTGTAACACAAATCACCAATTCTGTAAGCCATGTTGCAAAAATTGTTTCTGACAGGATTTCTATAACAGCTGACCTTACCGAAGCTGTTGGAAAAGGCACAAACAAGGTGAAAGACCTACTAAGTGTTATTGATAGTCTGAACGAAAATATTGATGCTGTCAAAGCTATCATCGCAGCCATTAATGACGTAAGTGCTCAAACAAATCTTTTGGCAATGAATGCAGCAATCGAAGCAGCTCATGCAGGAAAAGCGGGGTTAGGCTTTGCTGTTGTTGCAGGAGAGATACGAAAACTTTCAGAAGCAACAGCACTAAATGCAACAGATGCATCCAAAACACTTAAAAACATGGTGGACACATTGAATAGTGCAAGAGGCACTGCTGACGAAACTAGAAAAGCTATGGACTGGATTGGAAATTCAGTTAATGAAACGACTGGGTCTTTTATTGAAATTTCATCAGAGATGAATGGCTTAGCTGAAACAGGTGATTCAGTGCATGAGGCTGTTATGCGAGTGCCTGATGCAGTAGCTAATTTAAAAACTATGGCAGATTCTGTAACAGAGCATGTTGCAAAAATAACTGATGAGGTGGCTAAGGGGAAGAGTAGCATTCAAAGCACTTGGGATACAGCCCATGAGATCACTGACCTTATGAGTTCTGCTTTGTTTAACATGAATAGTATCATTGAAAGTAGTATCAAAATATATAATAGTGGACTAAATTGCGTCGATTCCTCTACAGGTAAGAAATTTAATTCAAACGTACATGACCTTCCTTTTGCTGTAATTGTATTAAAACATCTCAATTGGGTCACAAAAGTGCGAGCATTAATTGATGGCAAGATTGTAGCAGATGGAACTGATTTAGCAGATCACCATGCTTGCGATTTAGGCAAGTGGATTGCAAGTGAAGCTCATACATACAAAGGTTTAACAGAGAGACAAGATTTTAGAGATTTAACCTTCAACCATGAAAAAGTGCATCAAGTGGTAGGAACTGTGTTTAGGCAAATTAAAAATCTTTCACAAGAAGAACTTGAAGCCTATTATGATGAACTCATCACTTACTCCAATGCATTAATTCATAATTTAACGTCCATGAGGCAATTTATAAATAAAAATAGTTAAATTCCCCCCCCCATTATTCTTCTTTGAGAAACTCTTTGCAAACTAAGACGATTCATTCTGATGTGGCTATATTT
>CAJPOH010000134.1 GCA_905372205.1 uncultured Treponema sp. | reverse complement strand
ACATAAACATAATTTACAAAAATACTAAAAATAAAAATTATGTTATTGATGAGATGTTAACTAATTTTTCTGATATTTTTGGGGCAATAGAACTAGATCCTGAAGTTTCAAGAGAGTGCAAAAATCCTCACTTAAAAATAAGAGGCGGTGCAATACACAAAGCCTTAAATGGGTATCTTATATTAAGACTTGATGCTTTAGCTCGTGATGAAGATTCATGGGAATATCTTAAAAATATATTACTTTCGGGTAAAATTAAAATGCCTAGCCAGATTAGAACAACTCACATTCCTTTTATGATTAGCCCAGAAGCAATAGAAAAATTACCAAAGGTGATAATAATAGGTGATGAAGATTCTTACAATTTTTTATCCCAGGCAGAACCTGATTTTTATAAATTATTTAAGGTATGTGCAACCTTTGATTCTACTATGATACGAAATGATGAAAACACAGCAAAATTTATTGGTTTAATTTCAAACCTTGTCAAAAAAGAAAATCTTTTGCCATTAAAAGATTGTGCATACAAAGCTTTAATTCTATTTTCTTCTAAATTAGCAGAATCTCGAAAGATGCTTTCAACACAATTTGCAAAAGTTTCAGATTGCCTATCTTTAGCTGCATATATTGCAAATGAAGAAGCAAAAAGCTATATAACAGAAAGAGAAATAAAAAAAGCAATAGAAAAAAAACATTACTTTTCTTCTATGATAGAAGAGAAATTTCAAGATATGCTAAAAATTGGGGATCTTATAATAGAAGTGAAAGACAAAACTATTGCTCGTATTAACGGACTTGCCGTAGAAGAAGATAGCTGGCATAGTTTTGGAGTTCCTATTGCAATAACAGCTCAAGTTTCTTGTGGTATGGGGGGCATAATCAATATTGAAAAAGAAGTTGGGTTATCAGGAGAGATTTTTGATAAGGCTCATTTGATTATCACGTCGCTTTTACGTCGTAAATTCTTAAAACATTATCCACTTTGCATTTCTGCAAGTATTTGCTCGGAGCAATCTTATAGTTATATTGATGGAGACTCAGCTTCTATAGCTCATTTTTTAGCTCTTGTTTCTGCAATTGGGGATATTCCTATGAGGCAAGATATTGCAGTAACAGGAAGCTTAAATCAATTAGGAGAAGTTCAAGCAGTTGGAGGAGTTTCTGAAAAAATCATAGGTTTTTTTAATACTTGCAAGATATTAGGTTTTTCTGGGCAAGGTGGTGTAGTTATTCCTGAAAGCAATAAAGACAATCTTTTCTTGCCAGATGAAATATTGCAAGCTATAAAAGAAAAACGTTTTAATATTTGGGCAATTAAAAATATTGATGAAGGAATTGAACTTTTATCTGATATGAAAGAAAATGAATACAGCTCCATAATAGAAGAAAAACTAATCTCTTTTGCAAAAACAATAATGGAAATGAATTACCAAGCGAAGATTAAGTAATCTGATTAATTCGCTTTCGAATTAATCAGCAGTAGCCTTTCTCATTTTTTATAAAAATCAACAATGGATCTTCCATAATGACGTTCATCAATTTTAGTTAAACCTTCTATTTCGTCATTTTGTTTTTCTTTTGGGCGATGCATTAATATTAAACTTTCATTTTTACAGGTGTGAGAATTGCTAATTATAGTTAAAAGCTCTTTGTGAAATTTATACGGAAAGGGTGGATCAATGTAGATAATGTCAAAAGCTTCAGTGTTACGTTTAATAAAAAGCTCTACAGACATTCTTTTACACATAATCTTACTTTCAGCTATAGAAACATTTGCTAAAAGCGTGCCAAATTTTATTACATCTTTTTCCACAGCAACCACAGGATTGGCTCCCCTAGATGCTGCTTCTAAAGCACAAATGCCCGACCCACTAAAAAGATCTAAAAACGCCATCCCTTTTATATCACACAGTATCGAAAAAATGGAAAGACGCATTCTATCCATTGCAGGGCGTATTACCCCCTTAGGACATTGTACAATTCTATTTTTTAATGTGCCACCTGTAATACGCATAAATTCTTAAGCATTGAGTAGGCATGCTAACTCATTTTGAGAAACAAGCTCGTTTTCTAATTCTGTAGGATCTCTTTGTTCAATAACTTCTTCTATTTTTTCTAGCATTTCTTCATGTTTTTTGATTATGCTATTAATTTCTTTTACGGCAACAGAAATCTTGCAATGAGATTGGTTTGATGTAATAACACTGAGCAAGTTGAGATATCTTGAAACACAAAAATGCAAACATTGGAGTACATCAATGAAATTATGTAAGGCTGATTGCGGATATATTTGCTCAAAAAGCCTATCAATAACCATATCAAAAAATACTATATCGCTTGAAACTTTTGCACTAAACAACCTTTCGTCAATATCTAACTTTAGAGAATCACAAAGAGTATCAATTTGTCGCAATAAAGCGTAAATATTATCTTGAAATGCGATGTTATAAAGCATTTCTTCACATCCCCCCTGTTCCCGTCATAATCGGAAGTATTTTATCTAACCTTTAAGTAGGCACTGATTAATTGTGACTAGCGAATTAATCAAAAGGCATCCTACTGATTTTTAATATTTCGATAAATTTCCATATCAATCGCAGGGGCTTTAGCTCCTGACATGCTGCGCTTACGTGGTAAGCATGTTCCAGCAAATAACCTTGCATAGCTGGGACATTAGTCTTGATGTTATGCTGGCATTATCCTTTTTTGCAAGTTTCTTTATTTCTTGTTCTAGTTTACGTTTTTTTATAATACGTATAATATACTTGCATCTGGAATAAGAGAAGCTTGAAAAGATATTAGGTTATTCTGTCTTTTGCATAGCTTCAAAGGAGTAAGAATAAGAATGAAACAAGTTAGAGTGATTGCTGAAAGTAAAAATAAGTTAGTACTAGAAGAAGATGCTTCAAAAGGTGATTATATTGATTTATCCAGTATAAATTCTGTAGATACAAGTTTAATTGAAAAAGCGTTGGAAAGAGGTGCAGATGTAGTTTATAAAGAAAAATTGAAACAGGTTAAAACAGAATTTGAACTTGAAAGCCAAAAACAAATTTTAGATTTGCGATCTCAGCTAGAAAAGATAAAGGTAGAGTCCGAAGTGAATTTGATGAAACGTCAGCAGAAGCTAGAAAGTGATCTAAATAAAAAAATCAATGAGCTTGAAAATAAATTATCCACATCGGAGCAAGAAAAAAAATTAGCCATAACAGAAGCTATTGCAAAAAAAGATACTGAGATTGCAGAACTAAAACAACAGATTATTACAGATAAGTCCCAAAATCAAATTAAAATTGAAAAGGCTCAGAATGAAAAACAGCTTGAATTACAAAAATTATCAAATGAACTTGAAAATGCAAGAACACAAGCAAAAATAAATGAAGGCAACTTAAAACAACATTTTGAAAATCAGCTAAAAACAAAGGACGAGCAGATTGCTTATTATAAAGATTTGAAAGCTAAGATGTCCACGAAAATGATTGGAGAAACTCTTGAAATTCATTGTAAAACATCTTTTGAACAATACTTAAGACCTATAATGAAAAATGCTTATTTTGAAAAAGATAATGCTGTTTCGAAAGCTTCTAGTTCAAAGGGAGATTTTATCTTTCGTGATAGTATTGATGGAATTGAATATATTTCAATTATGTTTGAAATGAAAAATGAAGCTGATGAAACTGCAACAAAGCACACAAACGAATCTTTCTTAAAAGAATTGGATAAAGATAGGAGTGAAAAGCAATGTGAATACGCAGTTTTGGTTTCTTTATTAGAAAAAGATAATGAATTGTATAATAATGGAATTGTTGATGTTTCGCATAAATATGAAAAAATGTATGTGATTCGTCCTCAATTTTTTATTCCTCTCATAACTTTTCTCTGCAATGCTACAAAACATTCTTTTGAGTATAAAAAACAGTTAGAAATAGCAAAAAATCAATCAATTGATATAACACATTTTGAAGAACAACTTTCTGATTTTAAGGAAAGTTTTGCAAGAAACTATCGCTTGGCAAGTGAAAAATTTCACACAGCAATAGAAGAAATTGATAAATCTATCGACCATCTTAATAAAATAAAAAATGCTCTTATCGGAAGTGAGAATAACCTTAGGATAGCAAATAATAAAGCTGATGATTTGTCTATCAA
Source organism: uncultured Treponema sp. (assembly GCA_905372205.1). Lineage (GTDB taxonomy): Bacteria > Spirochaetota > Spirochaetia > Treponematales > Treponemataceae > Treponema_B. Next base: position 173 of record CAJPOH010000134.1, on the reverse strand, counting down.
AAAACTTACAAAAGATAATCCAACTATGATTGCAAAATTTGAAGAATTAAAGAAATAATGGATGCCTTTGATGATTGAATCTTTTATTCAAAAATAGGAAATGTCTCATAACCTTCATTTTTTAGGCGTAAACCTGTATTGCCATTTTCCTTTTCTATAACAAAAACTGCAAA
>CAJPOH010000133.1 GCA_905372205.1 uncultured Treponema sp. | reverse complement strand
TGCAGAATGAACCAAAAACTCTGATGATTTTAGTGAATGTGCCACTAAAAGCTGGAGAAAAATACAGTCTTGGAATAAGCACACAGTATGCAAAAATGGGAAATAGACAAACGTCGGTTATCAGGCGGTGTGTCAAGGAATTTAGCCTTGCAAGGGTTGGTGATAGCAGGGTAAAAAAGGCAGGCTAGCTTACGTTTTCCTTTCTAAAATTAGGACGATATTTCTTATTTTTTCTAAGCTAATAGCTCTGTTTTGCACTAGTCCTATCTTGATTGAAAGAGTATTTGATGGTAATCTACTATCACGTCTATTTCAATTAGGGGTGTTTTATGAAGTGTGTGTTTTTAGGCCCACCAGGAGCTGGTAAAGGTACTTTGGCGTTGGAAGTTTCTAAGCTATATGACATAGTTCATATTTCAACGGGAGACTTGTTTCGCTCTGCAATTAAAAATGGCACAGAGCTTGGCAAAAAGATAAAAGCAGTCATTGAAAGCGGTGCTTTGGTTAGCGATGATTTGACTGTAGAACTCCTTAAAGAAAGACTCAAAAAAGATGATTGGAAAAAAGGCTTTATTCTCGATGGATTCCCACGTACTATTGCACAGGCTGAAGCACTTTCAAACTTAGTTGAGCTTGACTATGTTATCAATCTTGATATTTCAGATGAAGAAGTTATAGAGCGTCTTTCGGGAAGAAGAGTGTGTTCAAAATGTGGACACAGCTTTCATATTAAATTTATGAAGCCAAAACTTGAAAGTATCTGTGATTCTTGTGGGTCTTCCCTCATAACCAGAGAAGACGACAAAAGAGAAGCTATAGAAAAAAGATTAAAGACCTATGCTGAGCAAACCTATCCACTCATTAAATATTACAAAGAAAAAGGACTATTAGTGAATATTGATGCTCGTCCTTCTACAGCTGAGATATTAAAAGACTTTCAAATTAAATTTGCTAAAAAATAAGTCTTTATAGGAATTCATTTTGAATGGATTCCTATAAGGTCTTTTGGGGTCTTATTTTAGTGGAAAAAGTCTATTCAATATCTGAAATCACTAATAAAGTAAAAGATATTCTCGAACGAAATGTGGGGTATGTAGTGCTTGAAGGTGAGATTTCAAACTACAAACCTCACAGCTCGGGGCATTTATATTTTACTCTCAAAGACGACGATGCTGCTATTTCTGCAGTGATGTTTAAAGGCAAAGCGATGGGCTTAAAATTTGCCTTGAAAGATGGGCTTACTGTTAAAGCATCTGGGCAGATTACAGTCTATCAAAAACGCGGTACATATCAAATTGTAATTGATAAGATGGAGCTTTCAGGTGAAGGCGACATTTTGCGAATGCTAGAGCTTAGAAAGCAAAAACTAGCTAGCGAAGGCTTGTTCGATTCAAATAGAAAACGACGCTTGCCCTTTTTGCCCGAAAAAGTAGCCATTATCACAAGCCCAACAGGTGCTGCTGTCCAAGACATCATCAATGTATGCACAAGAAGAAATCCACGCTTACAATTGAACATTTTGCCTGCGGTAGTTCAAGGAGAAGAGGCAGTCTCATCTTTAATTAGACAACTTAAAATAGCCAATTTGCATAATCTAGGCGATGTTATCATAATAGGACGAGGGGGTGGGAGTATTGAAGATTTACTTCCATTTTCTGACGAAGGCGTAGTGCGTGAAATTGCCTCTTCCAAGATTCCTATTATCTCAAGTGTAGGGCATGAAATTGACTGGGCTTTGTCTGACTTCGCTTCTGACGTTAGAGCTCCCACTCCTTCGGCTGCGGCTGAGTTGGTTACTCCATTACTTTCTGATGTTATTGAAGAGCTTAAAGAGGCACATGAAGAACTTGTTAATTCAATAAGCAATAGGATAGAAAGATTAAAACTTTTATGTGCTTCGTTTAGTGGAGAACGCTTAGAGCTTATGTTTAGACGTATTGAGCAACCTTTTTTGATGAGATTTGACGATGTAAAAGAAGCTTTGTTGGATAATATGAAAGAGCGTATTTTAGAAATAAAAAGATATCATCTATTGTTGCAAGAACGTCTCAAAGGGGTGAGTCCTAAGGACATATTAAAACGTGGATTTTCCATTGTTACTAACGAAAAAGGAAATGTGATAATCAGTGCTAAAAGCGTAAAAAAATGTGAAAAACTTAATGTTATGACTCATAACGGAAGTTTTGATGTTTCTGTTGTGTCAGAATAAATAATTTGCACATTAGGGAAGTGCAAATTAGGAGGATAAGAGTATGCATGTGGTTATGGCGGAAGATATAAAAGTGGCTGTGAAAAAGATGGCAATGGACGCAGCTTATAATCTTCCTGATGATGTTAAAAATTGTCTTTTTAAGGCTAAAGACGCGGAACCTTGGAGCTTAGCTAAAGACACACTTTCACAAATTATTGAAAATGCTGATATTGCAAAAAACACTTTGTCTCCAATATGTCAGGACACAGGTATGGCAGTGCTTTTTGTTGATATTGGTCAAGATGTTCATATTGAAGGTGGCTTTATAGAAGACGCAATCAATCAGGGTGTTCGAGAAGGCTATACTGAAGGCTATTTAAGAAAATCTATTGTGCAAGACCCTGTTTATAATAGGGTGAACACTAAAGATAACACTCCAGCTATAGTAAATTACAGGATCATACAGGGTGATAAACTTCACATTATGTTTACTGCAAAGGGCTTTGGCTCTGAAAATATGTCGCGTCTTGCTATGCTAAAACCTTCGGATGGGGTTGAAGGAGTAAAGAAGTTTATACTAGAAACTGTTGAACTTGCAGGGCCTAACCCATGCCCCCCCATTGTTGTAGGCGTTGGAATAGGTGGCACTGTTGACCGCGTTACTCTTCTTGCAAAAAAAGCTTTGATGCGAGACATGACTTCGTATAATAGCGACCCTTTTTATGAGGCTCTTGAAAAAGAAATGCTAGAAAAAGTTAATGCTTTGGGAATTGGACCACAAGGCTATGGAGGCAAGACTACAGCTTTGCGTGTTCTCATTGAAACCTTTCCAACTCATATAGCAGGTCTTCCTGTATGTGTAAACATAAATTGTCATGCAACTAGACACAAAGAAGTTACATTATAGGGGGGTAGATATGATAAAACTTACAACACCATTTACTAGAGAAATGCTAAAAGATATTAAAGCTGGCGATATTGTTTATATAAGTGGATATGTTTATACAGGACGAGATGCAGCTCATAAGCGTTTTTGTGAACTCTTAGAAAAAGGAAAGCCACTTCCTTTTGATGCAAAAGGTGCAGTTATTTATTATGTGGGACCAAGCCCTGCAAAGCCCGGTGAGCCTATAGGTTCTGCAGGCCCTACCACTAGCTATAGAATGGACGCTTATACCCCTCAAATGCTTGATGAGGGGCTTATGGGGATGATTGGAAAAGGAAAGCGTGATGACAAAGTGGTTGAAAAAATTATAGAAAAAGGTGCTTGCTATTTTGCTGCTATTGGTGGAGCTGCCGCCTTAATTAAAAGTAAGATCAAAGAAGCTACTCTTGTGTGTTATGAAGACTTAGGTGCCGAAGCAGTTAGACGCTTATACGTTGAAGATTTTCCTGTTACTTGCATTATAGATTCCAAAGGAAACAACCTTTATAAACTGGGGCGTAAAGCTTATTTAGATTCAATTGAAAAGTGAGAAAAGTTGTTGAAGATTAGGGATGCACTGATTAATTCTGACTTGCAAAACTCGAAGAGATTGGTGCGAATTAATCAGTGGTTTCTTAAAGCTATCCTTGAAATTCAAGAATTGATTATACTAATGAAATAGGTAGATTTGTAACTAACAATTGTTGATAAAGTTATCTTATATGGTGTAGTGTACTTTATAAATATATTGGAGGTTATTCAATGATAAAAAAACAGAAATTAATTATTTTTGCTAGCTTACTGGCTCTTTTGTTTATGACTTGTAAGGGGAATTACACACAGAAACCTAAAGGAGTTAAAGACCCGGTTGTTCCTGTTAAAAGCATTTTTCTTTCTCCTGATCAAAGCCCAATTTCACTTGTGAGTGGAACTACCCATCAGTTAAATGCACAGGTAAAGCCTGATAATGCAACAAATAAACAACTAAGCTATGTTTCAAACAAGACAGATATTGCATCTGTAGACAACACGGGCAGGATTACTGCACACAAAGTAGGAATTGCAAACATCACCATAACAGCGGTAGGTGGTATTTCAAAAACGGTAGAGGTAATTGTTACGGCAGCTCATATACCAGTTGAGGATATTTCTCTTTCTCCTGATCAAAGCCCAATTTCACTTGTGAGTGGAACTACCCATCAGTTA
>CAJPOH010000132.1 GCA_905372205.1 uncultured Treponema sp. | reverse complement strand
ATATTAACATTTCTTAATGTACTGTAAGATTTTTATTAAACTTGAAGTAAAGAAAGTGCTTTTGATGTAAATACCGCCTTCACTCTAGCACTTTTATTTATTTAAAACAATAGATTTAATGCAAATGCACAGGGCTATTAGGGGATACATTCCTTTTCTATGAAAGTGCATTCAACCAAGACAAAATCCTTTTTTTTGCTTGCAAAAAAAAGAACTGCCCCAATACACAATAATTCCCCTTAATTGACTTAACTTTGCATTTGGTTATACAATCAACGTTATTATGAAAGACAAAATAATAGATAACGCAATTAGACGCGTTTATGATTTTCCCAAAAAGGGTATTTGTTTTTATGATATCACAGGCATATTAGTCAATCCCCCCGTCTTTAATTATTGCATAAACAAAATGATTGACTTTTGTAAAACACTGTCTATTGATGCAATAGCTGCAATAGAAGCAAGAGGTTTTATTTTTGCATCTCCAATTGCACAAAAGTTAAATCTGCCACTAATATTAGTTAGAAAAAAAGGAAAATTGCCAGGCGAAGTCTACCAAGCTTCTTATTCTCTTGAATATGGAAAGGCAACTATTGAAGTACATAAAAACGACATAAAAGAAGGTCAAAACATCTTAGTTTTGGACGACTTAATTGCAACAGGTGGCACTTTGAATGCCACAAAAGATATTATAGAAAAAGGTGGAGCAAATGTAACAGCTTTTTTAGGCGTTGTAGGCTTACCATTCTTAAATTATAAAAAAGTGTTAAAAGATAAACCTATTCACACCCTAATAGAATTTGAAAATGAATAGTGGAGGCTTTTTATGCTAGAGAAATCTATCAAAGAAAGAATTGAAAACTACAAAAAACACGAAAAAAATCTCACATTCTTAAAAGAGTTAGAAGAATTACTATCGGAAAATGATGAAAATGCCTTGTATGAAAGGTTTTACAAAGACCTTGAATTCGGTACAGCAGGGCTTAGAGGAATGATTGGGGCAGGCACTAACAGAATGAATTCTTATGTTGTTGCTAAGGCAACACAAGGAATTGCAAATTATCTTATTAATGAATTCTCCCATCTTTCAAAAGAAGGAAAACTTAAAGCTGTAATTGCCTTTGATTCAAGAAATAATTCAACTGAATTTGCAAAAATGGCTAGTTTAATCTTTGCAGGGAATGGAATCACTTGCTATCTTTTTTCATCAATGAGACCTACTCCCGAACTTTCTTTTGCAATAAGAAAACTAGGTTGCCATACTGGAGTTGTAGTTACAGCATCTCACAATCCTCCTGAATACAATGGATATAAGGCCTATTGGAGTGATGGAGTTCAAATTACTTCTCCTCATGATGAAGGTATCACAAAAGAAGTCATCAATGTTAAAAAAATCAATTTGATAGATGAAAAACAAGCTATTCAAAAAGGCTTATTAAAGATTATTGACAAAGAAATTGATGAGCCTTACTTGGAGTCTCTTTTAAGCTTTATCACTGAAAAAAAGGCAATTGATAGTATAAAAGATAAATTAAAAATTGTGTATACACCTCTTCATGGCGTGGGGGCTAGGTTTGTTGAAAAGACGTTAGAAGACTTTAATGTTTTCACTGTGCCTGAACAAAGAGAGGGAGATGGAAATTTTCCAACTGTTGAATATCCAAATCCTGAAGACCCAAAAGCATTAAAGCTAGCAATAGAATATGCAAAAAAAGAAAATGCTAATATACTCATGGCAACAGATCCAGATGCAGACCGTTTTGCTTGTGGTCTTAAAACTGATACTGGTGATATAAAGCTGTTAACAGGAAATCAGATTGGAGTGTTGTTTTTTGACTACCTTTGTCAAACAAAACTAAAAGATGTTTCATCTCCCTTAATTGTTCGCTCAATTGTAAGTACTCACATGGTTGATGAAATTGCAAAAAAATATGGAGTGAAGGTTGTTGAGTGCCTTACAGGCTTTAAGTGGATTTGTGGAGTTGCAGAAAAGGAAGATAATAGGGGAGAGAACACATATGTTTATGGTTTTGAAGAAAGTTTTGGCTATAATTTTGCAAATGGAGTAAGAGATAAGGATGGAATTGCAGCATCTTTACTCTTTGCAGAACTTACATCTTATTGGCTTTCAAAAGGAAAAGCAGTTTTAGAAAGACTTGAGGAATTGTTTAATGAACACGGTCTTTTTATGGAAAAAACTATAAACAAAACATATCAAGGTTCTTCAGGTGTAAAAATTATGCAAGGTATCATGAAAAATGTTAGAGAAAAAAAGCTTTCTCAAATAGCTAAGATGAAAGTGCTAAAAATTAGAGATGTGTTAGAAGGATGCGAATATTGTATTGATGATGCTAAGAAAACTGCAATAGACTTACCAAAAAGCAATGTCTTGCAATACTTTATGGAAGATGGAAGTGTAATTAGCTTACGTCCTAGTGGCACAGAACCTAAGATTAAAGCATACATTATCTATAGACAACATTACGAAAAAACGAAAGAAAATGCTGAAAGAAAAGTGAATGAATATGAAGCATTTTTACTAACTCTTTTAGGAGATTGATAATGAGTAGTTATGATTGGATATCTATAGTCTATGATAAGGTTACATTTGTAGCTTTTGACACAGAAACTACTGGTTTAAGATTTGATGAAAATAAAGTTGTAGAAATAGGAGCTGTCAAATTTAATAAAGATGGCATTATTTCTCGCTTTAGTGTGTTGATAGATCCTCAAATGCCTATGCCTGAAGAAGCAATGAATGTTAATCACATTACAGATGAAATGCTTAAAGGACAACCTATTTTTAAGGAAATTGCAAAAGATTTTTTACGCTTTATTCAAAATTCAATATTAGTGGCACATAACGCTTCATTCGATGTCAACTTTATAAATGCAGAATTAAAAAATTGCAAAATAGGACAAATTACTAACAAGGTGATTGATACATTGATTTTTGCCCGTGAAGTGTTTCCACGTCTTGATAGCTATAAGTTGCAAGATTTAGCAAAAAGATTTGAAATAGTAGCTTTTGAAGCTCATAGAGCAGAAGATGATTCTAGAGTTTGCATGGAGTTTTTTAATAAAGCAGTTAAGCATTTTATTGAAGCAAATCAAGATATGATTCCTCATTGGCGGAATCAAACAAATATAGAAGACTATTTGAAAACTGAAATGCCTGAAATGGAAAATGATAGTTTTGCACAAAACTTGTTTTAGTGTAGTTAGTAAAAAACTGAGGTTATATATGAAAAAAACAATTGTTTTAGTTTGTTTATTTTTTTCTTTGTTGCAATTTTCTTATACAGAAGAAACTTTTTCAAGCATAGAAATACCCAAAAACGATTATATTTTTTCCCCTTTTGTAGGTTTTGGTGCAATTGGTGTCACAACTGGCTTAGATTTCATGTATCGTCATAAATCTGGTTTTTTAACTTTGTTTAATGCTGATATCTCTGTTCCAGTTTCAGCAATGGGGGGAATCGTTGGAGAAGGAGAACTTCTTTTTGGTTATTCAATCAAGAGAAACAATTTATACGTAGGTTTTAGTAGTGGCTTTTGGGGTGGTGGGGGAATTACTTTCTTAGGTTATGACCTTTCTTATACTTATAATCCAAAAGGAGTTTTAGAACTTAAACATTATCCAGTATTTTTAGTTCTTTTTGCTATTAGAAATGATTACACTTATTTTTTCACCAACAAAGTGGGAATTATGGCATCCCATACTTATGGAGTGGGTATGCATGTAGGATCATGGATAACATTTGATCTACTAACTGCATTTAGTTTTATGGCAAAATTTGGTGTAGCTTTCAAAATTTGATGTTTTCACCTAATTCTTTTAATTCTCAAGTGTTTTATAGCACTTCGCTTAAATTGCCTTATCTTAGAGATTCCAATGCAATTTATATAAGTGATGAAAATGCAGTCAATTTATTGAAAAAATCAGCAGGATATATACCTTCAGTTCCTCTTCTTGTGCTACCTAGTGGAGAAGAGCATAAAAACATTAAAACAATAGAAAAGATATTGGAAATAGCTATTTCCAATAGACTAGACAGAAATTGCACGTTTATAGGAGTTGGTGGGGGAGTCATCACTGATATGGTGGGCTTTGCTTCTTCAATATACATGAGAGGAGTGCCTTTAATATTGGTGCCAACAACTTTATTAGCAATGGTGGACGCTAGTATTGGAGGAAAAACAGCAATCGATTTTCTCTCTTATAAAAACATTGTAGGAAGTTTTTATCCCCCTAAAGAAATTTATATCTGTGAAGAAAACTTAAAAACACTTCCAAAAGAGCAATATTTTTCAGGTCTTGGAG
>CAJPOH010000131.1 GCA_905372205.1 uncultured Treponema sp. | reverse complement strand
AGTCTGTATATTGCGTCTAAAGGCCCAGCCTTAAATGGAAAAGAAAAACTAGTTCCTAAATCTCCTGAAGATTTTCCTGAATTATCCAGTATGTAGGATATATCCACATTTAGCACTTGCATTGAGCCTATAAAATTGTAGTCTTTTCCTTTGAGTTTTGCAATAAAACCAGTGTTAGAATCAAATTTAGGAAATGGAAGAGCTATTATATTCCATGTATCTTTTGTACTTATTGTGATTTTTGCTAAAGCCATTCCATCTTGAATCTCTATATACTCACTTTCTACGCTTGAAGTTTCTAAAGTACGCAAATTGTTTAGTTTTAGTCTGATAGAATCAAGGTATTGCAAGTAAGTTTCTTCTGTTTCAAAAATAGTTGTTTGATCTATTGGAACTGCTAGTTTTAATGGATATCTTTTAGTTAAGCCTACAATTTTATACTCAATCTTTTCTATTTTGACTTTAAGGTCTGAATTAGGTAAAACTTTTGGTGTGGAAACAGGGTGTTCTTCCTTTGGTTTATTTTGTTCATCTTCTTTTTTTTCATAAGATTCAGCGTTTGCAGACTCTACACTCAAAGAAGAATCCTCCAAAACTTCTTGAGAGAACACAGCAACACTTAAAAAAAAGAACAAGCAATATAAAAGAATTTTTGATGAAGAAAGAACCATCCTTAAAAGCCCCATGCTACAAAGTTCGTATGAAGCCCAAAAAACTTTTGGGACAGAGAGGACTCGAACCTCCTACCTACTGCTTAGAAGGCAGTTGCTCTATCCAGTTGAGCTACTATCCCTTGCAATAAATCGGGATGGAGGGATTTGAACCCCCGATCCTCTGGTCCCAAACCAGATGCCTTAGCCACTAGGCTACATCCCGAAACACGATGCGTTGCATTTTATATAAATACCATATTTACGTCAAGAGGTTGAATTAGAACATGTAACATCAATATTTACGACAATGTTTAATGGATATTACTGGGGAGCGAGTATGACACAAGAAGAAAGAAGGAAGTAAGATTATGAAGATGCTGCTAATATTCCTGAAGATGAAACAAAGCAAAAAGAATTATTGCGAGCCCTATTCAATCTTCGTATGCCAGCACCAATAAGTAATGACTTTCTTAGAGTGCAAGATGAGTATTTAAAGGAAGAGAACAGGAAAAAAGGTATTATAGACTGGAAAGATATACCTCAGCTTCAAAAACAAATTCGCCTATGGAAAGGAGATATTACAAGACTTAATACTGATGCTATTGTTAATGCTGCAAACAATGCTTTACTAGGTTGCTTTGTTCCAGGTCATCTTTGCATAGATAATGCAATTCATACTTTTGCAGGAGTTGAACTCAGAAATGAATGTGATGCAATTATGAAAAAGCAAGGACATCCTGAACAAACAGGCAAGGCTAAAATCACTAAAGCATATAATCTTCCTTCAAAATACATTATTCACACGGTAGGACCTATCATCTATGGCAATGTGAGTAATAAAGATAGACAATTATTAAAATCCTCATATCTTTCTTCTCTTAAATTGGCTGAAAAAAGAGAACTCAAAAGCATTGCTTTTTGTTGTATTTCAACAGGAGCTTTCTTTTTTCCAAATGAAGAAGCTGCAGAAATTGCTGTTAAAACAGTTAAAGAATATTTAGAAAATACAAAAACAAATATGGAAGTGATTTTTGATGTGTTTGGAGAAAAAGATGAAAGAATATACCGCCAATTACTCAGCTAAAATATTCGAAAAAATTGAAAGCGTAGATGCAATCTTAGTTGGCATTGGTGCTGGAATGTCCTCATTAGCAGGGTTTGAATATTCTGGTGTAAGATTTGGAAAATATTTTTCTGATTTTAAGGAAAAATATGGAATTAGCGATATGTATGAAGGTGGTTTTTATCCTTTTCCATCCTTAGAAGAATATTGGGCATGGTGGTCTCGCCAGATATATTACAATAGATATGAAGTAGTAGTTGGAAAACCATATTCTGATTTACATAAAATACTAAAAGACAAAAATTATTTTATTTTGACAACCAACGTAGACCATCAAATACAGATGGCAGGATTTGATAAGGTAAGCCTTTTTTATACGCAAGGAGATTATGGTTTATGGCAGTGTTCTGTTCCTTGTCATAATAAGACATATAATAATGAAGAAAAAGTGAAAAAGATGATTGAGCTTCAAAAGGACATGAAGATTCCACCTACACTTATTCCTTATTGCCCAGTATGCCAAAAACCTATGACAATAAATTTACGAATTGATGATACCTTTGTTCAAGATGAAGGTTGGAAAAAAGCTCAAAAAAGATACAATGAATTTCTAAAAAAATATAAAGATTCAAAGATGTTGTTTTTAGAACTAGGTGTTGGAAATAATACTCCTGGAATTATTAAATATCCTTTTATGCAAATGACAATTCAAAACAAAAATGCTATTTATGTAAGCATAAATAAGCAAGATTTTTATCTTACTAAGACAATAAATGATAGAAGTATGCAATTGCAAGGTGATATAGCTGAAATATTGAATGAAATAACAAACATGAAATAAAACAAAAACAGCTTTAGCAATATACTAGTATATTGAAACATAAAGCATTGTCTGCAACAGCAAAACACAGATCAATACACATTTCCTCTATTCTGTACAGAATGCGGTCGCGATATAGCGGGGGGTTGCCCCCTCATTTCTGTACAGAATGCGGACGCAATATAGCGGGATTTGCCCCTCGTTGCTGTACAGAATGCGGACGCAATATAGCGGGGTTTGCACCCTCGTTGCTGTACAGGATGGGGTCAGTACATTAGCTAATGTACTGTTTTTACATCCCCTAATGTACTTATTTAACGTTTGGTAATGTACTAAAATTCTAACATAAAACTCAAGGATGGTTGTTACATATGTAACGTTTGGCTGAAACTAATTAGTTTACACTCAATATATTGCAATAATTTACCCTAAAGTGAATTATCAATAAAAGGAAATGGCAGAACACTTGAAATATCTTTTCTTCCCGATAAAAACATTAAAAGACGATCAAATCCCATTGCAACTCCAGAACATAAGGGAAGCTTTTCACAAATTGAACCAAATTCTTTGATCACAGAATGTTTTACAATAGCATTCTCATTTTTTATTCTTTCTTCTCTTGCAAAATACTCATCTATCTTTTTTTTATCTTTTTCTTCCGTGTAACAATTACATAATTCAATGCCATTGCCATAAAGTTCCCATCTTTCTTTCACAACGCGACCATTGTAGCAAGAGTGTTTTTCTTTTGCAAGACAAGAAGAAAACTTAGGATAGTCAATCACCAAAGTAAGCCTATCCTTTGGCAAATTTTTCTCTATTGCATGAACAAAAAACATATCATAAAGACTAGATTGAGATAAATCTTCAAACTTGAGCTCTAGACTTGGTTGCAACTTTTTTGCGTGAGAAAAAAGAGCTTGTTTTGAATTTTCTTTTTTTAGAGAAAAGTTTGCATATTCTTCAAAAAGCTCTTCCACAGTTTTGATAAGAAAACCTTTTTTTAAAATCTCAATATTTTCAAACGAAAGTAAGGGAGAGTCTTTTAATTTACTAGCTATATATAATAGAAGATTTTGTGTAATTTGGATTGAAAAGTTATAGTCTTTATCAACACTGTAATACTCAAGCATGGTAAACTCAGGGCTATGAAGATTACCTATAGATTCAAGATTTCGATAACATTTAGAAAGTTGAAAAAATGATCTTTTGTGCCTTGCAATGAGTTGTTTTATATAAACTTCAGGTGAAGGGGTTAAGAAAAGAGGTATGCTTTCATTTTTATAAGGCTTAATATATTCAGTCTTAAAAACTTCCAAGCAAGACTCAGGAATTAATGAAGTTGCAAATGCTGGAGTATCAACTTCCAAAAAACCATTATCAGACAAAAAAGAACGTACTGCTTGCATAGCAATGGAGCGAAACTCCAACATCTCAATATCCATAAGTCCACCTTAAATTTACCTTTTTAGTCTCATAGAATTTAGCGTTGCAAGAAGAGCCACCCCAACGTCAGCTAAAACTGCTAGTTGTAATCCTACAACTCCTAAAGAGCCTAGTAGCAAAAAGCCAATCTTAACTGCAAAACTAATTCCAATATTTTCTTTTACAATAACTTGAGTTTGCTTTGCAAGATTAAGACTTTTAGGAAGTAAACTTAAATCATCATTCAAAAAGACTACATCACTTGCTTCCATAGCAGCAGCTGTAGCCCCCTCACCTATTGCAACTCCTACATCAGAAACAGAAAGAACAGCAGCATCATTTATTCCATCCCCTACAAATAAGAC
>CAJPOH010000130.1 GCA_905372205.1 uncultured Treponema sp. | reverse complement strand
GTGCCTCTTTCATCTTCAAAACCTCTTTGTTTTCCCGAAAAGCTCAAAGCATATTAATTTCATTTTTTCAACAAAATAAATTATTGATTGTTTCTGATATATTACATGGTAGAGGAGCACTTGCTGCAGATTGGATGCTTGTGACAAAAGTGCAAAATGAAAACGTGGAATGGGTTCTTGTTGACATCAATTTCGCAATGAATCATTTTGGTTCAGGAGATATTATAATTTCAAAACGTGGTAGTTTGCATATTGGTGGCATAACCATGCAAAGAAAAGGTGGAAGCCCAGACCCTACAAAACTTCAATTTAAGATTCATCCTTGTAGTTTGTTTATATAAAGCCTAAACTTGCCTACTAATTTGATTAGTTCAAAATATATATCCCACCTCTCAAAAAAAGAGATGGGCTTCATCAATCAAAAAACCCATCTCTTAAAGTTAAACATCACAATCTAATTGCTATATTCTCTTAATACATCCACTTATCAGTGAGTCCAGATTTCTCAATCATCACACGATATGTTGGAGAATGTTCTAATAAGTAGCCATGCTTTCCTTCGCATTCAACCTTGCCATCTTTCATAACCACAATCTTATTAACATTTTCTATAGACTTTAGCCTATGCGAAATTATAATGACAGTTTTGTCTTTTATTAGATGGTTCAAACTTTCTTGAATATTCATCTCGTTTTCAACGTCCAATGCTGAACTTATTTCGTCAAGAATTATAATAGGAGAATTCTTTAAAAATGCTCTTGCAATAGAAAGCCGTTGTCGCTCACCACCGGAAAGTTTAGCACCGTTCTCTCCAATAAGTGTGTCATATCCTTTTTCAAGTTTTTCAATAAATTCATTAGCATGGGCAAGCTTTGCCGCTTCTTTAACTTCTTCATCAGTTGCATCTTTTCGCCCAACCCTTATGTTTTCCAAAACAGAAGTATTAAAAAGCATAACATCTTGAAAAACAATAGAGATTTTTTCAAAAAGCGAATCTATAGGGATGGCATCTATGTTCTTTCCACCTATTGTTATAGAACCTTTGTCATGGTCATAAAGGCGAGATGCAAGACGTAAAATAGTAGTCTTTCCACAACCAGAAGGACCTACAAGGGCTGTAACTTCATTTTGTTTTGCAACAAACGAAGCACCATCAACAACCTTACTATCTTCATTATAAGAAAACTCAACATCTTTGAATTCAATATCATAGTTTTCAATTTTCTTTTCGTCTTCAATTGTTTTTTGTCTTTCTGACACTCTAAGACTCTTTATTCGTTGCACCCTAGAATGTATATACATAACCTCTGCAAAATTTGCTTCAACTCCTGCAACAGCGTCAACAATACGAGCTGCAGCTATGATATACCCCAAAAGATATAAAAGAGAAACTTGATTAGACAAGAATAACTGTAACCCAAAAAATATAACAAGACCAATTGGTGCTTTAAGCAAAATAAGAGCAACTTGTAATGGTGCTGCCTGAGCCCATTCTGTCCTTATATGAAGTTTTTCTGTATCTTCCAAATCTTCGTTCAATTGTTTTACAGTTTTTTCAACAAGTGAATAGCTTTTAATTTCTTGTTGCATTTCTATTGCTTGTTGAAAAGATTCAGATTGCACACGTAATTTTTTATAATATTTAGTTGTGTTTGCTACTTGTATTTTATACGTAAGAGCTAATAACAAAAAACTCAAAACAATTGGAATAAATATTGCCAATCCTAAAAATGGAGATGAAGCAATCATCACTGCTCCAATAACAATCAGAAATGCTACAACGCCAATCATTTCGGGAATTGAATGACTTAAAGCATGTTCCATAGCTGCCACATCACTCAAGAATGTTTGAGCAATGTCTGATGTGTCATGCTTAGAAAAATAAGAAAGTGGCAATTCTTTTAATATATTTGCAATTTCAATTCTAAGGTCAGCACTTTCTTTATAAGTGGCTGTGTATAGGCTATCATAACTAAAATAGTTTACGATGAGCATAATGATGGCAACCACCACCATTGCAATTAAATAAAAACCTATCTCTTTAGCTCCGCCTGCATTTCCATGTTTTAAACACATGTCAACAAAGAAGAATAATATTGAAATAGGAAGAACGAATGTAACATTTGCAAAAAATGAAAGGACTGAAGCCTTAAACATCCCTCTAGCACCGGTCTTTGTCAGGCCGAACATATCTTGTAGTTTACTTATCATATATCCTCCATGTGTTTGCTTTTGAGAATAAGTCTTGTAGTACCTTATACTTGCCAGCTAGTTTTTGAAGAGCTTCATCACTGCCTCTTTCAATTACCTTGCCATTTTCAATAACCAATATTTCATCAACATTTTTAATTGAAGAAAGACGGTGAGCTATCATAATAACGGTTTTGTCTTTCATTAAAGCAGAAAATGCTTGTTGAATTTCATATTCATTTTCTGGGTCTGTTGCTGCCGAAGCTTCGTCTAATATAATGATTGGAGCGTTCTTTAAAATTGCTCTAGCTATAGCAATGCGTTGAACCTCACCGCCTGAAAGATGAACACCTTTTGAGCCAATTAACGTTTTTTCTCTTTCTTTAAAGCGTGATAAAATAGGCTCACATTGTGCAGACTTTAATGCTTGCATAACTTCATCATCTGTTGCCTCTGGGTTTCCCATTTTGACATTTTCAAAGATTGAAGTTTTAAATAGCTTTGCATTTTGAAAAACAAAAGCTATGTTTTTCATCAATGCTTCCTTTGAATATGCTGTAATGTTCTTTCCACCTATCAATATCTCGCCTTCTTTTACTTTGTAAAAACCGGAGATTAACTTTGCTATAGTAGACTTTCCTCCACCTGATGAACCAACAAGAGCATAAGTCTTTTTTTCTGCAAGTTTAAAGCTCACATCTTTTAATATGTTTTCATCTCCATAGCCAAAAGAAACATCTTTAAATTCAATATTAAAGTTTTCAAACCTTTCTTCTTTACCGTGTTCGAGTTTATTCTTTTCCATTTCGGTGAATAAATCTTCAAGCTTTGTTACAACTTGCCCTGCCTGCATATTATACATCCCAACATACATAACTTTCATAAATGAAGTTAAGAGAAGTCCTGCAAAACAAGCAAAAAATATAACTTTTGTAACAATTAAGTTTACACTAGCACCATAATTTAGGTATATAATTGCAAAAGGAATAGTAAAGACTATACATATATTCATAAGGACTTGAAAGCTAACCCAAGGGATTCGACAACTTACAGTGTAAGCTAAAACATCTTTGGAATAGCTAACAACACTATCATAAAAAGCTTTGAATGATTGAATTGTTCCTCTAAATATTTTAACAACCTGAATACCTCTCACATATTCCACAGCTTCTGCATTCATTCTTTCAAGAGCTTTCATATAGGTGTCCATAAAGGTTTTTTCTCCCATCATAAACTTCACTTGAAATACACCTATTATAGTTATTGCCAATAATAAAAGCCCTAATTGCCAATCTGCCAAAAACATAACAACAAACATTAAAATAGGAGTAAGCATAGCATTGGTGTTGTCAGGAATTAAGTGGGCTACAATTGTGTGTGTTTCTGCTGCATTATCGTCAATCAACTTTCTCACTTTGCCTGACGCATTTGTATCAAAGAATGAAAAAGAGGCTTCCATCAAATGACTAATTGCAGTTTTCCTTAAATTAGTTTCAAGCCTGAAAGCCAATAAGTGAGATGCCCATGTAGCAAAAAAGATAAGCAAAATATTGCAAATTAGAAAAGAAACAATGATGACGGCGTACATCTTGCTATTGTTTATATTTTTTTCTACCAAAAGAGCATATAAAAAATTCCATAAAACATAGTAAGCACCAACTGCCAAAATAGAGCTTAAGCTTGCTAAAAACATTGAAATATATGCCAAATATTTTTTTTCTGGCACATACTTAAACAACCTCTTATAAATACCCATGAAAACCTCCAATCCTTTTTATAGATGGTGTGAGGATACTTTTTATTATTGAAAGTGAGTCTTCAAAAAGAAACCAAGAGATGGAATATTCACCCATATAATGAGAAATCAGAGTTCAAGTTGATATTTCATCAGATTAAGTCTTTCGCTTCAAACTATAAATACAGTATCACACGAGACTAAGTATACTTAATCTTACAATAAAAGTAAAGAATGAGTTACATTTAAGTTAAGGAAACACTGACGAGGATGAGCCTATTGAAAAGTCTTATTTAAATGCCTTTTGCCCATCACAAGAAGTTTCTTCATGAGTCAAAATGAAGATAAGCACGTGGCAAATGTCATGAAGAAAAGCGAAAATTTGATGCAAGCTTTACCAGCTGTTTATCTAACTTAAGTTAGATAAACTTCCTTAATTA
>CAJPOH010000129.1 GCA_905372205.1 uncultured Treponema sp. | reverse complement strand
GAATATATACTTAAAATTCCACCCAATAAGATACTTATAATTATAGTTAATCTTCTTTTAAGAGTTGATTCAAGACGAAAAGACGAAAAAAGTATTGAAAGGATTAAGGAAAATCCCAAAGCCTGTTCTATAACAATTATGAAAAACTTAAAAATGGGACACCTCCGATAACTCAATGCAAAAAAAAGAAAGCAATAACTGCTTTCTCAAAAATATACTAATACTGTTGTGATGTTAGCCTGTACGTACAGGCTAAAGAAAAAATATCAGTTGAGGGCAAACACCCCCAACTGACCAATAAACCAAATAAGCTAAACGCTTATTACCATTGTGGACCTGCCCATTCAAATTCTGGATATTCAACAACTAAAGGCTCTGTCCAAAAGCGTCCTGTAACACCTGTTTCTTCGTCAACATGGAGAAGATAATCGTTTGATGGAGCTTTGATTTCAAATCTTATTTTATACTTACCGAGACCTTCTTCAAACTTTACGTTTGCACCGTAATGAGGACCATCAGATGCGTTC
Organism: uncultured Treponema sp.; assembly: GCA_905372205.1. Taxonomy (GTDB): domain Bacteria; phylum Spirochaetota; class Spirochaetia; order Treponematales; family Treponemataceae; genus Treponema_B. The sequence continues at coordinate 3,846 of CAJPOH010000129.1, read as the reverse complement.
ATAGGCATAAAAGCAACTTCTTGCACTTTGTCTGATCCATGCTTTTGAATAAAAGCCTTAACATGCAAATATGGAACGAAATCACCTTGTCCATAACCTAAAGCACCACCATCAGCATTAGCACTGATGTCTGCTTCCATGTGACAATCTGCATCATTCTTTGATAAGCTGTTTCCAGCTGGTTCCATATCGACAGGTTGGAAATAAACACCACCAACTGTTAAAGGACCCACATCTTGCTCATCTCCTAATGGGAACTCATCAAAACCTGCAGCACCTTCATCTTCTGGAGCTGGAATAGTTTCCATCCGTGGAGCTCCCATACTCTCAGAATTCATTTGAGAAGTTTGAGCATCCTCTTTTTTCTCTTCGCAAGCAACGAATGCAAACAACACTGCAAAAAGCACAAAACCAATAAACAATGATTTTTTCATACACACCCCTTTTAATATGGTATACAATAATTATAACTCACTATGAGTTATTTTTTAATCTTAGCAAACTCTCTCTTATTTTTCAGTTGATAGTATACAGCAAGCACTACAATAAGAGTAAGTACCACAAGCTGAGGAATTAAGCTTTCGTAAGTAGCATAAAGTCCAAGCAAGTCAATCTCAAAACCCTTCATCCATGCAATCTGGGTTTTTGCAATCCAACCAGCTTCTTGCAACTCTCCAACTCCTTTGCCTGTAAAAGAAACACACATAGCATACATCAAAATACTAGTAACAATGAAGAAAGGTTTTAATGGCAATCTCACTGTTAAAAATCTAAAAGCCAGGAATACCACTAACAACACAATAACAGATGCCACAATGGCCCAGATAACAGCCGATTTTTCTGCACTGGAGTTTATTTGCACTCCTTGAAAGAATAAAATCAACTCGGCACCTTCTCTTGCCACTGCAATAAAAGCTGCAAAAACCAAAATCATTTGATTGCCCGTAGAAACTGACGTTGCAACTTTTTCTTTAATATACTTTTCCCATGCCTCTGCTTCTGACTTGGACAGCATCCAATTACTTACATAGAAAAGCACAATCACCGCAAGGAACATACCAATACCTTCAAAGACTTCTTGTGTCATAGCTCCAAAGACATCACCAGACTTTTGCTTTAGCGTATAAAAAACAAACGCTAACAGAACACTAGCTAAAACGCCAACCAATGCCCCTACATACACAGAAAAAACATACTTCTTTTTGTTTGTTTTAATCAAATAAGCAATGATAGCAGCAATAACCAAAATCGCTTCAAGTCCTTCACGCAAAACAAGACTAAAGCTTGAAATAAAAGCTATAACAGCAGGTGTTTTTCCTGATTTATCATTCTTAGCACCATCAAGAGCCTTTGCATCCTCATAAAGCATAGCAATAAGGTAGTCTTTATGTTGCCTTATAAGCTCATCATCTTTATCAGAAAAAACATTTTTTCTATATTCATAGAAAGCATTCTCAACAGCAGTTTTTCTACTACCTGATAGATATGCCATTGTGATCTTTTCCATACCTTTAGATTCATAAAATCTAAAATATGCAGTATTCACTTCGTTGTATGCACCTCGTGGATCACTTTTATATATTTCATAGGCCTTGTTGAGATGCACTTCCATATCAGAAACAATCTCAACCCAAGAGCTATACTTTTTCTTTTCTTGTTCCGAATAAATAGAAGCTGCACAAAGAAAAAAAGCGACCACACATGCAAAACGCAAAAATATATTTCTACTTGCTAACCCCATAGCAACAACCTCAAAAAGTTATATATAAATTACATCTTTTAATATAATCATTTTACAACTACTAGTCAATAGAATTAACCCTGTAAAACTTTAATAATTCAAATTATTAGCCATTCAAAGCTTCAAGTGAGCCATTTTCCATCTTATAAACATCTGCTTTTTCTTCTATTATAGACTTATCATGCGTTACTATCAAACAAGCCACACCTTGTCTATACACTCTCTTTATTCCATCCATCACTTCAGATGTCGTTTCAGCATCAAGATTGCTTGTAGGCTCATCTGCAATCAAGAGTTTTGGAGCATTCATAAGAGAGCGTGCAATAAGCATTCTCTTTTCTTCTCCTCCAGACAATGATGAAGGTAGTTCATCCTTCAAGTGCAATATCCCCATCATTTCTAAAAGGCTCAATGCCCGCCCCTTATCATCACCTGCACGAGAAAACATATAAAAAGGAAGCCTCACATTGTCTAATACAGTCAAATTGGGCAATGATCCCAAAGTCTGTGGCACAAAGCCTATCCCAGTGTTTCTATAAAAGCTCTTATCTTTATCGTTCATATTCAAGATGTTTCTATCTTCAAAAAGAATGTCCCCACCAGTTGGTCTTAAAAGACCAGAGAGCAAATTTAACAAGGTTGTCTTTCCAGAACCAGAACGCCCAATAATAAAAGTGAAGGAATTCTCACTTAATGAAATAGAAACATTATCAACAGCAGAAAATTCTCGGTTTCCTCTCTTAAAAGTTTTTGAAAGGTTTAAAGCTTTTAATAACATAGCAGCAACAGCAACAACAGTAAAACTAGCTTTCTTTTCTAGTCATAAAGAGATAAATTGAAGAAACAACTATCAAAGCAACAGAAAGAAGAATAACCGTAGGTTTTGTATACGTATTACAGCTCATCATAGAGTTTTTGCAAGTACCAATCACAAAGAATTGCAAGAGTATTTCACACACTCCAACACCTGCAACACTTAAAGCAATACCTTTTGCCATCTTTTCACACCATACAAAAACAAGCCCCAACACTGTAACAAGGGCACCTAACATTCTAACTGCTTCCCCCATCCAATGACACTTCATAAAAGAACCATCATCTTTGAGACCACACACGTGAGAAAGATTAAAAGGTGCAAAAAATAAAAGAAGACCGATTACAACAATCAAAAGACCAAAAATATACCTTTTTTTCATAACTTCACTCCGTAAGATAAAATTATATGTCAACTACAAGCTATATTATAAAAAGTCAGGGAATTTAGTCAATAGGTATTTTAGGATGGTATATCCCATAAGAAAGCCCATCTTTTCTATAAAAAGATGGGCTTAAGCATTAAAAGTTATTTATGAGTTTAGGGAGTGTATATCTCAATTGTCCCACTATAGTCAGAGTTATTTACTAAGTTTTTAATTTCTTCATTTGGAACTAACACTTTTTTGCACCGACCATACTGAGTGCATGAGCTACCATACGTCTTTTCGCACCACTTAAAAACACTTCTTATTACCTTTATGCTTGCAGGAAGTTTAACTTCAGCATTTTTACAGTACTTATTAATTTCGAAGTAGCATAAACTACCACGTCTTCATTAAAGATTGATAAATCTTCTAGGAATGCTCCATCTTTTCCACCTCGCTTCCAACCTACTTTTTCATAGCTCTGTGATAATTCAATTTTTGCCTCAGCCTTTGTCTTTACACTTCCCCAAGTTTGCTCTTTTTCAATTTCCACTATGCAAGGCTTTTTTGCTTCTTTAAATGTGTAGCCTGCATCCGCTTCTACTGTGAGCTTAATAGAAGTTACTACTACTACTTCTTCTTTTTTCTTCCTTTTAAATTACAAACATATCTTAGAATGCGACTATCTCAATACCTTCTTCACCTCATATAGTCTTATAACACAAGACTATATTTCTCATCTCTATGTGAGCTTTTTCTTTAATACAACTCTCCTTTTTGAGTTATTTGTTTTGATTTCGTCATCTTTTTTAGGAGTCTTCCACACCTTTTCTACATTGTTTTTGCTTTCTTTACGTCTTTTTGCAAGTTCTTTGAGTCTTGAAGCTCTATTTTTTTCTATAAATTCAATACATTTATCAAGAC
>CAJPOH010000128.1 GCA_905372205.1 uncultured Treponema sp. | reverse complement strand
GTTCTAACAATCTAGGTCAAGAAATAAAAGAAAAAGATTTAGGTGAAATGACTCAAGCTGAAAAAGCATTTTTGGGTTATGATGAAGATAAGGTTTATGATTTTTCTATAAACATAAAAGTCAAAGCTTTTAATGATGAGGAATTAAATAGCTTTGCCACATCACTAAAAAAATTAAATGTGAAAGAAATAGCTAGAGATTCAGGCTTTAGAGAGGGAGAAATGTTTCTCACTGTGAAAGCATACAATAACTACCCTGAAACATTAAAAAAGATTAGGCAAATGAAAGATGTTTTTTATGCAGAACCTAATTATAAAATGCAAACAATAGATTCTTTTGATGAGTCTCATTATAGCGTATTAAAACCTTTAGGACTTTTGGAAGGAAATCTTGAAAGTGATCCCGTAGGAGAGAAAAAAGAATACGCCTTAGCCATTACAAAAGCATTGGAAGCATATAAGGAATTTGGATATGGAAGCCATCAAGTTTGGGCAGGTATTGTTGACTCAGGCACTAATGCAAACCATGAAGATTTGATTGATAAAGATGGAAAAAAGGTTGTGCAAATCTTAAAAACAGCTTTTGGAAAAGATGATGAGGTTCCAAGTGGCAATAGTGATACTGGTGAAAAGGGAGGTCATGGCACACATTGCACTGGTAGTATTTGTGCAGTTGGGAATAATGGAAAAGGCATTGCAGGTGTAGCATGGAAAAACGTTAAACTTGCGTCCTATAAGGCAATACAAAATGGTAGTGGCTCAGACCAAACAATATTCGGCTCATTAAAAAAATTAGTAGATGCTGTGAGAAAAGAAGTTTCGCAAGAAGAACAAGCAACAGTCCCTGTGAATTTGTCTTTGGGTGGAACTCTTGCTGGTAATTACGCACTAGAATATCTAAACTATGCACTTTCTAAAGGTTTTTTGCCTGTAACAGCTAATGGCAATGAAGGACAGTTTTTGCCTTCATATCCTGCAGCTTTTCCCGGTGTTTTGACTGTTGGGGCTTCAGGCGGAGAAGATGTAAAAGTAGATTTTAGCACATCTGGGACTTGGCTTAACGTTGTAGCTCCGGGCTTAAATATTATAAGTTTAGCTCATGCTCAAAACGATGGCTATCGTTATCTTTCGGGAACTTCTATGGCAACTCCTTTTGTTACAGGACTTATTGCCTATTTACTTTCTTTTAATCCAAAATTAACTCCCAATCAAATAATTGCAATTCTGGAAAAAACAGCTGATAAGATTGACGCTAATAATCAAGACATACTAGGAAGATATGATGAAAATGGTTTTTCTGCTTGGTATGGTTATGGACGTGTTAATGTATATGAAGCGGTCAAGATGGTAACAGAAAATAAAGTGCCCCCTAAGGGAGAGGAATATGTTGAAACTGTTTTGCAAATTATAGCCACTTATACCACTCCTATTCATATTTATGATAAGCATACAGGTGTTTTGGTTACAATGGTTTTAAGTTATGGAACACCAGGACGTGTGGAAGTTAGAGGATTGAGAGCAGGCACTTACAAGGTTGTATATGACGGAAGAACAAAGGAAATAACTATCGGAAAAGATGAGAATGTTTATATAAGGTTTTAGTTTAAAGGTCTTGCTTTAGACTTATCTTACTAGGATAGTCCTTTTAATAATTCTGTTGATAGAAAACTTATCGTTTTAGGTGTTTACGACTAATTCCAGTTGCATTGTTGTCAAGAAATTATTTTTGTCGATGAGTCTATAGTTTTTCTATCTCTTCTTTTGTTAATCTGTAGATTTTATATACCAGCGTGTCGATTTGGTTGTCGAGTGCTTTTATGGCATTTTCGATTACTAGCTTGTCTTGAGGCAAAGCTATAAGGAAGACCTTTTTTAATGTAGTTAGCCTTTTTTGTCCATCTCCTAAAACTTCAAATAGATGGGCTATTGTTTGTGATTTTTAATATAAACAATCAGGCTCGTAATAAGGGATATACTCGTGGTCTTTCACTTTTTCATAAAGATAGTTAACACCGTCTTTGAGAGACTTTTCCATTAGTTCTGTAACTTCATTAGAGGAAAGAAGTCATTAATTATTAGAAGAGTATGTTACAGAAATAGCACTTGACCTTTCTCCCAAGCCTCTCGTTGCATTTTACGTGTAATAACAACTTTTTTATCTTTGCAAACTTCAAAAAGTAAATCTTTACCTGTTTCAATTGATTTTTTCATTAATTCAAAAAGATGATTAATGCCATCTTTTAAAGACTTTTCTATTAAGGTAATTACTTCTTCTTCACTTAAAAAAGAGGCATCAAAACATTGTTGTTTTGTTTTATCTTCCACTTCAGGAGAATAAGTTAACTTACCACCTCTTCCACAATCATACCATAACCCACCGTGGAACAGTTCATAAAACTGCCCCATTATTTTTGTTTCTTCATCAATTTTATTCGTCATAACTACCACCTTTTTATTTCAGTCATTATGTACAAATAAGTAAAAGGGAAAGTTTTATTAAACGTTTTCAATCTATTACCATTGCTCCCCACTACCTCGAAAAAATGTGCCATTGTTTCTGCTTTTAAGGTGTCATCATTCCAGTATGATATGGGATGTTGATATAATTTATATTTATCAGAAAGTAGTAAATTTTCTGATACACCACCTAATAAATCAGAAACAAAAGAATTGACCGCTTTATTTTCCCCCAATTCGACACTCACTAACTTATCTAAATCTTTTATATTTTTTAAGTTACCCAGCCTCTTATAAAAGTCTAACCCTTTTTTTAATTCTTGTACAGATAAGTTTTTGAAGTCTACTGCTAATTTTTCTAATCTTTTCCTATAAAGCCCGTTGACAAAATCTAGTGCATCTTTTTTTAAGTAGTAGTCTAAATCTTTCATCTTTGTATGTAGTGGTTTTCCATCTTTTGAAAGGTTGTAGTCGAGGAAGTGTCCTGCTTCGTGTAAGAAACCTGTCATATTCGTATTAAAACCTGCTTCTATCGATCGTGGGTCTTTTATAAAAGCGTTATAATATATTTTATTTTCTGTAATATTAAAATGTGGGTTTCTTTCATAATGAATATCTGCAATTAGTGGATTTTGACATGAGTTAAGGCGTTTTATTATAAATGGATTAACACGGCTAAAATCTTCTAGTAATAAAACTTTTTCTTCTTCCTTTGTTTTATTTAGCCATTCAAATTTACGAAGAGAATAAGATGAGGCTTGTTCAGAAGTGTCCTGCAATAAATCTAGTTTTAATTGTGCTTCTTGCTTTTCAAACCATTCTTCTGTAGGCGTGTTGCCTAGTTTCATCCCACCTTCAAGTTGCTTTTTTAGCTTTCGTCTTGTGATAGGGGCGAGCGTGCGTGGTCAGCTTTTGCCTAAAGGCAAAACTGCCCTTATGAATATTTTTGTATACAAAAATATTCAAAGAGGAATTGTTATTGAAGGCACATCACGTGCGGACGGTCAGGCACTTTGTCTAATGGATATATTCCTCTACCCAAACCGTATACATCTTCGTAGGCTATGTCGTTACAGTCGCAACGGTCTTCGTACATTTTTAATCGATTGTTTGCTAGTAGCCATTGCACTGCTTCTATATATGGATTTGCCATGTAATCTTTAATGCTTGTTGTAAAGTAGACTTCAGAAAGTTCATTACGTGCCAGCCTCATTGCAGCAAAAGATATATCAGGTGGGAAACGCCCTTTAAGGCGAGCCATCATGTTAGGGTATTCTTTTATTGGTTTACTGCTACCTGTTGCAACATACTTGTCTAAGAGTATGGCTAGTTTTTTGCAATCCATGTTAATTCCTGCTTCACAAACACTTCTTATTGTATCAATTGAATGTTTTGATAAGTCCCATACTCTAGTTGAGATTGTAAATTCTTTTTCTTTGTAAAGGCGTTTTTTTTCTATCGTATGTTGAGCTATTTCTGTGCTTTTTTTGCTTACGTCCGATTGTATTTTTTTGACAATAACGTTTTTATCTTTTGTTGGCGGTCTTTTGCCAGCCTCTCCGGTGATGCTCATCTCACCTATAGTATTTTGATTATATAATTCTTCATCAACTTTTAATCTTGCACTCACCGATAAGGCAATGCTAGCACCGCTTTTTAATGTTTCATATATGAGAAAGCATAGCCGTTCATTTAGTTCTTTTATTGCTTTTTCAAAAAGCTGATGTAGGTGGTTATCAATGCCTTTGAAGTCTCCTTTTTGGATTTCTATATCAAAAAGGATAGGAGCGAATACATCGTTGTATATTTTAATTGTCTTATGTAAAATATTTCTTTCTAAACGTCTTCGCATTTCAAGAGAATCTTTTATATAAGGCTTTAATACGTCCGTGTAATCTTTAAGAGTTGGATAACCTCGATTGATTTTTTCTTCTATCTCTTCTTTTG
>CAJPOH010000127.1 GCA_905372205.1 uncultured Treponema sp. | reverse complement strand
TTTAGCTTGTGTTTTCCAAATATTATCTTGCAATCATATAAAGAATGAAGAAGATAAAAGTGTTGATGATATAGTTAGAGCTTTGAAAAAACAGTCAACTTGGGTAGATTCTTTTGTTGATTCTGATATAAAACTATTAAAAAACGTGAAAGGTTTTGATAGTTCAAGTGTTGAATGGGAAAGTTTAAATAAGGCACATTGTAGTGATGAAGGAGAAATAACTAAGGATATCATTGATATAAAAGTGTCTATTAAAGCTAAAATAACATGGGAAGGAAAAAGATCAGAGGCAATTTTTTCTACTACTATAAAAAGATATGATAAAATTGAAAAAACGAAAACAAATGGTGGTATAACTGAAACGATAACATGGGATTTTTCTAAAAAAAATTTGTTGCAATATATTTTAGATGGCAAGGTAACTAATATTTGGGAAATTAAGAGTGTAGATGTTGAAAAGAAAGAGTTTGTTGCACTCTTAAAAAAAACACTACATAAGGGCAATTTATTAACATTGACTGATTGTCTTAAAGAGCAAGAAAAAGAAGACATAAAGGTGATACGAGCAATGTTTGGCACTCCTTATCTAACATTGAAGGGTAAGGAAGTGATAACATGGCAAGAGTTAAAATCTTATATTTTAGGAGCTTATGAAGATGCTCCTAAAGATGATGAAAAGTTATTTGACGATATTATAAAAGGTTTTTTGAATTATTCAGGTACTTATGCTTCCTTTATGATGCTTTCAGATTCTGAAAGAACAAAGATGGTAAAAATTGGATTGGAGCGTTCAGAAAAGATATGTCGTGCAAAATATAATATTCCAAAAAATATACCTCATAATGAGTTTCTTAATATGGTTATAGAAAAACAAATTCTAATTCTCAAGTTAAAAATGGAAAAACCAAATCGAGAGTGGAAATATAGCTATAGAGCTACTAAAGATGATTTTGATGCAGAAATAATTTATGATAATGATAGAGCATGGCATGAACAATGGGGAATATATGATTGCAGTGGAAATGAAGATGTTCGTATTAGGGTGGAAAAAACTAGTGAATCAGATTTAGCAATTAGCTTATCTATTAGGACATCCAATGGAAATGCTGATTATGAAGGTGTATGCAAAACGTCTCAAGCTTCTTCATTCTCCTTAAAAGATGTATGGCAATCAACTGAGTTACAGTGTGAAATTATTAATGCCAAAGATGGTAAATTAGCTATTACTACAACAGGTAGTATTGAAGGAACTTTTACTCTTGATTTTCTTGGTATAGTTATTGATTCTTTAATTCCGAGATAAGTAAAAAATTAGATAGAACCATAAACATTTAATCAATTTTTTCTGTTTTAGTCATCTTTAATGCAGGATAAAATCTTGATGATATTTTTTTCTCAAATAAAACTTGACAAATGGGTAAGCCTATGGGAAAATTCCTATGTTAAAAAATATTTTTTAATGCTGAATAGTTCAGCTGTATTTTTTAGGAGGTTTCTTATATGAAACGAGACTTTAGTAGGTCTACTTTGACTATCTTATTGAAGTGGATTCAAGTTTTTCTTTGTACGTTTTTATTACTTTTTTCTTTTGCTTGCAAAGGGCAACAGCAACAAGGTACTGATTTACCAAGTACTAAAATTACAATCAAAGTGCTACCTGTTCAAAATGGAAAAATTATGTGTAAGGCAAAAAATGGAAGCACTTTCTCTTCCTTTGATGATGTTACATCTGGTACATTTCTTACATTCACTCTAGTGGGTAATAATGATTTTACTCCATATAAGCTGGTAATAGACGGGAAGGAATATACAAGTCTCACTACTGATGGTTTAATTGAAAAAGAAGTAGTTGTCACAAAAAGCTTTAAGGTCTCCGGTGAGTGCGTGAAAAAAACTGGTAGCTTTGAAATTGATGTGGAGTCAGTTGAATATGGAGAGATTACTTGCAAAACTAAAGATGGAAAATCTTTTAACACTTTCAAAAAATGTAAGGAAGGCACTGTGCTTATCTTCACATTAAAATCTACAAATGCAAAATATAAGCCTAAAATGCTCACTATAGGAGAGAAAAACTTTACAACAGTCAATTCTCAAGGCGAGATTGAAGGTGAGGTCACTGTTAATGGCAATTTAGGTGTATCAGGAGAAATGGAAAAAATCTTAGCTAATTTTAAGATTGATGTAAAAACTGTTGAAAATGGGATAATTACTTGCAAAAGTGAAGATGCTTCTCCCCTCACAAATTTTGATTCTGTGAAGGAAGATTCTGTTTTAACCTTCTCTCTTAGTGCAACGGATAGCACAACTCACATTCCTTCAAAATTAATAATAGATGGAACCGAATATAAAACTATTGATCAAAATGGAAACATCACTAAAGAAGTGACTATAACTAAAAATATTGAAGTAAGTGGCGAATGTGTAGTTAAAGATGTAAATGCAAAGTATAAAATTACAATAAAGAAGCCAGAAAATGGAAAAATTATATGCACTAAAGAAGATGGTGGAGCTATAGATAATCTGAAAGAGGTGCTTCAAGGAACTAAAGTGAAAATTGTTTTGATAGCAAATGAAAACTATCATGCAAAAATTCTAAAAATAGGAGATACTGAAGTAGAAGCAACGAATGCAGATAAAACAAAGATTGAAAAAATTTGGACAGTGCAACAAGACCTTGAACTTGAGGGTGTGTGTGTTGCTTATTTTCCTATTACTATAAAGCCTGTTGAAAACGGAAGGATAACATGTGTTGCAGAAAATGGGACTGAAATTCAAGGTGAGGCTCTTAAAGAAATTGAAGAAGGAAGTCGTCTAACATTTAATTTGAGTGCTAATGATGCTTCTTTTATTCCAAGAGAATTAGAAATTGATGAAACTAAATATACTGATGCTGTTGATGGTATAATTTCAGCAGAAATAGAGGTTTCTAAAGCTCATGTTGTGCAAGGTATTATAAGCAAGGCAACATTGGCATTGAAGAAAATAACATTATGGCATTCAAGGATTGAGCCAATTGTTAGAGATACTCAAGCTATTGAAGCACAATCAGATGGAATTTTTATTTTGCCAGCTGTACCTCTTAAAATTGATTCTCTTGATTTAGAGGTGGAAGTTGAGCCAAACACTGCAACTATTGACTATAACCCTCCTTTGCAAGATGAAAAATGGAAACTTCAAGAAGGTGAGAACTCTCTTGAACTTACTATAGGCAGTGGGACTACAACAAAAAAATACATTTTCAAAATTACTCGTGTTGATATTGAGCTAAAAAGCCTTACTATGATTCAAGAAAAGTATCCTGATGGAGGAAATCCCAAAACAATTACCTTTACTTCAGGTGATTGGAAAGACAACAAACATTTTACCTTTGTTGACGACATTGATGGGGATACTTATTTAAGCTTTGCTCTAAAAGAAGGTGTTTATGAGTATGAAAATGATGATGGAGATAGACATTTCTTCAAATATACTGCAACCTTAAAAACAAATCCTCCAAAAGAAATTTCTGGAGACTTCTGGTATACTGTGAGAAATGGCAATCCTCCAAAATGGGACTATCCACCTATTGCTATAGATAAGGATAGTTATAATGATGTTGATCCATTGTACGATGATAGTTTTGCTCCTCATATAGTGCTAGATGCGGCAGGTCTTGGAATGTGGATTCCAACTCATCTTTTTGCAGCAGATTTTGAAGCAATACAAAATGTGGCTTCTCTTGAAGCAATTAGTTTTGTGGTTGAAGATGTAACTGGAAATATTCAAGAAGATATGGACGAAAACAATCTTTCTGTAATTAAGTTTGGTGGCGATGGGCAATATGGGCTTAAGCAATGCAACAATCTTAAAATTGCAAATACGACTAAAAAGATTTTGGTGCATGTTTTGCCTGAATATGCTGGTGTTAAGGTTACAAATATATCATGGAAAGGCGAAGGGACTGTAGAGCCAAGTGGTGAAGGCCGTTATGGTTATTATAGGTATATAGAATTCGATAATACTAACACAGAGAAAAAAGAATTAGTTGTTAACTTTCAATCTCAAAATGGTAAAAAGAAAAGTCATAAAAATATTAAGATTGAGCGAAGTAATCTATCAGGAAATGCTAAAATTACAAGCGTGAAGATTTGTGGTGTTCAAGCTATTCTGAAAGATGGTTCATATGTTGTAACACTTAAAAAAACAGACGTACATGTAGGAAAAGTTGAAGTTGTTTTGGAAGATTCAAGTTGTCCATACACAGTTTATACATTTGAGCAGAATGCAGATGGTGAGTGGGAAAGAGGAGATAATGTTACAAATGTTGACAATGTGGATTTTTCAAAAAAAGAAAATCAAGAGTTAGGTATCTTTGTTACCCCACCGCTTGGAAAACTATACGAAAGGTTTTTTGATTTAAGTGTAAAAATTGAA
>CAJPOH010000126.1 GCA_905372205.1 uncultured Treponema sp. | reverse complement strand
CTGCGACGAGAGGAAATTTGTTGAATCGCTGTTGCATTCGCAACCGCACCGTGTCAGGGGCTTTCAGCCCCTGCGACGAGAGGAAATTTGTTGAATCGCTGTTGCATTCGCAACCGCACCGTGTCCCTTCGGGCTTTTCAAGTCAGAAGCCTGAGCATTTAGCCAGCATTAGCCTAGTGGCTTTCGCTGGCAATAGCTCATAAACCTTATCTATCGATAAGTTTTCATCTTCAAGAAATCTTGAGTTGTTCTTTTTTTCATTATATCGAATTCTGGCATTCTAGTAGAACTATAGAATGTTGGCACACCAAAAAGATTAGTATTCACATCTTCTTCACCTACAAGGTTCATTAACTCAATCTTGTGCTGATTATTTGTGTAATCTAAGATATACCTAAACTTATCTTTTTGGGCTTCATTATCTTTATAAGTAACTTCTATTTCAACTTTATACACGCCTTCTTTGAATGTGTAACTGGGAGTTGTTTCATTAGCCTTGCATCCAAGTCGGTAAAATGTTTCATTATTTTCGTTAACAGCTGATAGAAGAACATTTTCATAGTCTGTTTCTGGAACACAACTAGCTTCACCATTCCCCTTTTTAATTGTGCATCTAACTTCTTTAACATCCTCCACCTTGCACAATGGAAAAAACTTAAATACGTCTTTTTCATCACCTTCCTTACCAGATAAGAAAGGTGCCCAACCGTTAGTATCACCACCTTCTTTAGCACCTGTTTCCCAATAGGCAAAGTCTTGATTCTTAGCTATGGTTAGACACTTATTCTCACCTCCAGCCTTATTTTGCTCATCATAACTCATTGCTTGCACTCTATAGTTGAATATCCAATCAAAAGCATTGCCTGATGGGAATGCTTGACCCTCCCAGTGACTTTCTTGTTTGTTGTTTAACTTTAGTAGCCAGCCATGCCTATTAGAAGTTTTTCTCCATTTCTTGCCATAAAGAAATGTATACATTGGATTTGGCAATGTTTCTTTTCCTGACATAAAACAATCAAGATACTTACCATCCAAATCTTTAATATTAGTCCATGCAATATATCCGCTGCCTTGTCTACCTAGTGCTGTAATTCTCTTAAACTTGCCTTCGTCTTTTTGTATTCCACCTTCTTCACCCATAACATTGTAGTAGAAACAGAACTTCTCTGTAGCAATACGATCCACGATAACTAGATTAAGACTTTCCATGTAAGCTGGATCGACAAAACCTGTAGCATCAAATCTATTATCTTTAAAGTTAGGTCCCTTGTAGTAGAATGGCAAAAAGAATCCATTTAGTTGCCTACTAAAGTTATAGAATGTACCCCAGCCCGTATGACCATTAGACACTCTAAAACTATTCTTCATAAAATAGTCTGTATCTAAACTTTGTTGGTCTTCAGACATTGTTTCAATCGGATTTACTATTTCTATGGTATAAGTTTTGTTGCCTTTTGTTTTTGAAGCCACACATGTCTTATAAGAAACAGTTCCGTAGCCTGCAATCAAAATTTCCGTATACGTTTTACCATCAATACATTTAAGTTCTGTTTCTTCACCAGTTTGGAAATTCACATCATGAGTGATATATCCTGAAAACGTTCCAGAAAGAGCAGTTGGAGTAAAGAAATTTGTACTGTAGTTACCAGTTCTTTGATCCTTACATTCCAGCACTTCTCTCGAAGCAAGTTCTTTATTGAATTGCATCACTAATTTAACAGTTGAATAATGAATGTTTTCTAATCTCACACTTGCTTTGTTGCTAGAATCAAAGCTCAGAGCAACCTCTTCACCATCACCACTAACTATCTTTGCACTAGTACATTCAAATGGAATATCATTTTGATTGGTATACTTTTTCACCCTAAATGTCCGCTCAGCCTTTTTGAAGTCTTCAAATTCCACTTCCACATTCACATTTACATCACTAGTCGTATCGATATTGTAGGTTGCAGTTTTTTTGTCTTGAGATAGTGTTGCATTGTCTCCATTAATTTTTGCACTTTTCATAATAGAATATGCAGTTTTTATTATAACTTCTCCAATAGGCTGTGTTGTAGAAAACTCAGGGTTACCATCCTTTGCAACTTCTTTTTCAATATTATCATCACTCGTCTTAAAAAAGACTTTTAAGTCTGAAGCATCAATAAGTTCTTTTTTAACTCGTAGTGTTTTAACAAAATCATTCATGTCAGATGATGAAAGCTTGATGCTCATTTCTTTTTCTTCTAATGGAATATCTTTAATTTCTATTTCTGCACTTCCTGATGTAGTATTTTTTGTATATTCTTTCCCATCAAGGCTTACAGTAACTAAATATTCATCACAGTTTCCTGCCACCACTTGAAGTGTTCTTGGCATATCATGACCATCCAACATGAGAGCATCTTCAAAGAGTATGGTATTCCCCCAAAGTTTTAAAGTAGATACCGCAAAATTAGGTTTTACTCTTTTCACTTTTATAGTTTTAACCCAATCATTCATTCCAAGTGCTGAAAGTTTGATTGTTAATTCTTTTTCTTCTGATGGAATGCCTTTAATTTCTATTTCTGCACTTCCCGATGTAGCATTTCCTGTATATTCTTTTCCATTAAGACTTGCAGTAACTAAATATTCATCACAATTAGTAACCATTAACTCAAGTTTTTTTGGCTCATCAGTGATAAGGACTTCGATTTCACTTTTAGTTTTTATGTTATGCCCCCAGAGAGTCAGTGAATATAAACTAAAATCAAGGTCTACCTTTTTAACTTTTAACGTCTTATTCCATTCATTTTTGCCACTTGCAGAAAGTTTAATAGAAAAATCTCGTTCACCTTTTGGAATGTCTGCAATCTCTATGCTCACCTTTCCTTGGTTGCTATCTCCTGTGTAAGTTTTGCTTCCTAAAATCGCATTCACACCATAATCAGCACAATTTGCAACTTCAATTATTAATGTTTTTGGTGCATCTTTTCCATTCACAATAAGAGATGTCTCATCTTTTATGTCATGCCCCCAAAGCTTAATCTTTGTTACATTAAAATCTTCAAGCTGTATATTTTCGGTAGTTTTCTTCACTTTTAATGATTTAGTGAATTCTTTCATGTTTTTGCCTGTAAGTTTAATCACAAGGCTTTTTTCTTCTGTTGGAATATCTGCAATTTCTATCCTTGCTTTGCCTGATGAAGCATTTCCTGTATAATTCTTGTCTCCAATATTTACATCAATTTTATATTCATTGCAATTTGAAGCTTCAAGCTCCAACACCTTTGGAACATCTTTTGCATTCACAACAACTGAATTTTCTTCCTTTATATTGTGTCCCCAAAGCCTAATTCTTGTTACATCAAATTCCTTAGGCTCTGTATTTTCCACTTCCTTTTTGACACGTATTGTTTTGGTTAAAGTTTGCATAGCACCACTAGTAAGCTTAATCACAAGGCTTTTTTCTTCTGTTGGAAGGTCTGCAATTTCTATGCTTGCCATGCCTGATGTGGCATTGCCTGTATATTCTTTATTGTCTATTTTTGCACTCACTGCATAATCATCACAGTTTGAAACACCTATTTCTAATGTCTTTGGTGCATCCTTTTCACTTACAACTATTGAATTCAAGTCTTTTACGTCTCGTCCCCAAAGTTTAATTTTTGTTATAGCAAAATCTTTAGGTTGTGTGTTTTGAACATCTTTTTTCACTGTTAGGCTCTTGGTGTAGTTTTCCTTGCCCGTAGCTACAAGTTTAATCTCAAGGCTTTTTTCTTCTGTTGGAAGGTCGGCAATTTCTATCCTTGCCACGCCTGATGTGGCATTGCCTGTATATTCTTTATTGTCTATTTTTGCACTCACTGCATAATCATCACAGTTTGAAACACCTATTTCTAATGTTTTTGGTGCATCTGTTGCATTCACAACTATTGCATCTTTTTCTTTTATATCTCGTCCCCAAAGCATGAGGGTGGTTACATCAATCTTTTTTTCTTGTATGTTCTCAGTAGTTTTCTTAACCTTTAATGTCTTACGAAAATCATTCATATTTGGGGCTGTTAGCCTAATCACAAGGGTTTTCTCTTCTGTTGGTATTTCATTAATTGCTACTTCGGCAAGTCCTAGAGAGCCAACACCTGTATACATTTTTCCACCTAAACTCACCTCAACATTGTAATTATCACAATTTTTAACTTCAACATCTAATGTTTTTGAGCTAGATTTTTCATTCACAATAACCGAATCAACTTTCGCTATATCTTCTTGCCAAAGTTTAAGATTCACCACATTAAAGTCTTTAGCGGTATACCCCCCCCCCTGAGCTTCCTTTACAACCTATAAAGCTAAAAATAGCAATACAGCAGCACAACAAACTCGATAAAAAAATAGTTTTTTTCATCTTAAATCCTCCTAATAAAAACAAGTCTAAGCTAACATATTATAAACTATTTTTCTTAGAAATCAA
>CAJPOH010000125.1 GCA_905372205.1 uncultured Treponema sp. | reverse complement strand
CAATAGATTCATTGCAAATTACAGGATTACAGTTTGGGAAAAAGATAAGAAATAATGTATAGCATTTTTTATGGTAGAAGGGTTAAAAGAGTTCTTTGAGGAAGAATTGAAAAAAAGTATGTACTAGATACAAATATAGACTAATCTTGATGACAAGAAAGATATATAAGAATATCAAAGCCTTTGCGATGTCTGAATCAAATTTTTTATTCCCATTGACTTTTTTTATGATACATGTTAATCTCCATACTCGCACGGCATATTGTGCGTTTTGGGCTATTAGCTCAGGCGGTAGAGCAACGCCCTTTTAAGGCGTGGGTCTCAGGTTCGAATCCTGAATAGCTCATTTTCTCTCCAGAGTAGGTTAAATGCAAGGCATTCGTTTATGTATAAACGCATAAAGGTTTACGGTTTATAAGTGAACACTTTTTTATTTTTTGTTAGAAAAAACAACCAACAACTCAAAATAAAATCAATTCATATCTTTTATTTTTTTTGTGATTTTTTGTGGTATAGATTCTGTTATTCATGTAATCTGAGTAGTCCCCTTCACTTTAGTATGCACTGAAAGCTAGTCCAAGAGCTTTTAGAGGTGAGTTGGTGGAAAACTCTTATTATAAAAACTTTATATAAGGGATGGTTTTATGAGCGAAGAAAAACTTGTTATGATTGATGGTAACACTGCAGCGGGACACGTGGCTCATGCTTTAAGTGAAGTAATTGCAATCTATCCAATTACGCCATCAAGTCCGATGGGAGAAGTTTCTGATGAGTATTCTGCAAGAGGCATGCGTAACATTTGGGGAACTGTGCCAGACGTTGTGGAATTGCAATCTGAAGGGGGAGCATCTGGAGCAGTGCATGGAGCATTGACTACAGGAGCTTTGTCTTCAACATTTACAGCGAGTCAAGGCTTACTTTTGATGATTCCAAACATGTATAAGATTGCAGGAGAGCTTACTTCTACAGTCTTTCATATAGCAGCTAGAGCGATTGCTTGCAGTGCATTGTCTATTTTTGGAGATCATCAAGACGTTATGGCATGTAGGCAAACAGGTTGGGCAATGCTTGCGTCTAATTCTGTGCAAGAAGTTATGGATTTGGCATGTATTTCACATGCTTCAACTTTAGAAGCTAGAGTGCCATTTTTGCACTTTTTTGATGGTTTTAGGACAAGCCATGAAATCCAAAAAATTAAAGAAGTCTCTTATGATGTCATGAAAGAAATGATAAATGATGATATGGTGAGGGCTCATAGAAAAAGAGGACTAACGCCTGAAGCTCCAGAGATTAGAGGAACTGCACAAAACACCGACATCTACTTTCAAGGAAGAGAGGCAGTAAATAAATACTATCTTGCAACTCCTGAGATTGTACAGCGTCAAATGGATAAGTTTGCAAAGCTTACAGGTAGGCAATACCATCTATTTGATTATAAGGGTGCTAAAGATGCAGAGTATGTAACAATATTGATGGGTTCAGGATGCGACACTGTAGAAGAAACTGTTGACGAATTAAATGCAAAAGGTGAGAAATATGGAGTTCTAAAGGTCAGACTATATCGTCCATTTGATATGAACTATTTTATTTCTGCATTACCAAAAACAGTTAAAGCTATTGCTGTTTTGGATAGGTGTAAGGAAGCAGGTAGTTTGGGTGAGCCTTTGTATGAAGATGTAGTTACAGCAATAGATCAAGCAAGAAAAGAAGGAAAGTGTCCATTTACTGAAGACTTAGTTATTGTTGGCGGAAGGTTTGGATTAGGTTCAAAAGAGTTTACCCCTGCAATGGCTAAAGGTGTTTTCGATAACTTAAAGAATGAGAAAAAGAATAACTTTACAGTTGGTATTGAAGATGATGTAACACACACTAATATCAAATATGATCCATCATTCAAATTGGAAGATAAGGACATGCATCAAGCTATGTTCTTTGGATTGGGTTCTGATGGTACTGTAGGTGCAAACAAAAACTCAATTAAGATTATTGGAGAAGCAACTGATAACAAGGCTCAAGCATACTTTGCTTATGATAGTAAAAAATCTGGTGGGTTTACTATTTCTCACTTGAGATTTGGTAAAACTGCTATTAGAAAGCCTTACTTAATAACTAATGCTGACTTTGTTGCCTGCCATAAGTTTAGCTATCTTGAAACTTATGATATGCTGGCAACCTTAAAGAAAGGTGGAACATTCTTATTAAATGCTCCATATAACAAGGAAGAGATTTGGAATAAAATTCCTATTGAAGTGCAGAAACAACTCATTGAACGTGAGGCTAACTTTTATGTTATTGACGCAATTAAAATTGCAGAAGAAGCAGGAATGGGCAACAGGATCAATGTTGTTATGCAAACAGCGTTTTTCAAAATCTTTGGTATCTTGCCTGAAGCCGAAGCTGTAGATTTGATAAAAAAGTTTATTCAAAAATCTTATGGCAAGAAAGGTGAAGAAGTAGTTAAGAAAAACATCACTACAATTGATATGGCTTTGGCAGGGGTGCAGAAGGTAGATTATCCTAAAATTGCAGATAGTAAGATTACTCGCCATCCAGCTATAACAGACAATGCTCCCGACTTTGTTAAAGAAGTTTTAGGGCTTGTTGCATTGCAGAAAGGTGATGATCTTCCTGTTAGTAAGATTCCGGAAGATGGTACTTTCCCAACAGCTACAACTCAATATGAAAAGCGTGGTATTGCTGAGCATATTCCAATTTGGAAAAGTGAAGCATGTATTCAATGTGGGCAGTGTACTATTGTGTGTCCACATGCTTGTATTAGAATGAAGAGTTATGATTCTGCACTCTTAAAAGATGCTCCTTCAACATTCAAATCTGTTCCATACAAGGGTAAAGAAATGCAAAATGCTTCCTTCACTATACAGGTTTCTCCAGAGGATTGTACTGGTTGCGGTCTTTGTGTGCAGCAATGTCCTGCAAAGTGCAAGACTGATCCAACTAAAAAAGCAATCAATATGGAAGGCTATGTAGAAAACAGAAAGGCAGAGGTTGAAGCATGGAATTTCTTCTTTGATAAGTTGCCTGATCCTGATACATCAAATTTCAATCTTAGCACACCTAAGGGTATTGGTATGAGGCGTCCTCTATTTGAATTCTCTGGTGCTTGTGCTGGTTGCGGAGAAACTCCTTATGTTAAACTTGTTTCACAGCTTTTTGGCGACCGTACAATTGTAGCAAATGCAACTGGTTGCTCTTCTATTTATGGAGGCAACTTGCCAACAACTCCTTATGCAAAAAGATGTGATGGTAGGGGTATTGCATGGTCTAACTCTTTGTTTGAAGATGCGGCTGAGTTTGGCTATGGAATGAGGCTCACTTCGGACAAGCTAGCAGTTTATGCTAGAGAAGTGCTGGCAAGGCTAAAGGATGAAGGTACTGTTTCGAGTGCTTTGGCTGATAAAATTTTTGCTAACACACAAGAAAATGATGAAGCTATAGAAGAGCAGAGAAAGAATGTTGAAGAGCTTAAAAAAGTATTAGAGCCAAGAAAAGAAAGTGATAAAGATGCAAAAGAAATGCTTTCTCTAACAGATCATTTGATTAAACGTTCTATTTGGATAATTGGAGGGGATGGCTGGGCATATGATATTGGCTATGGTGGTTTAGACCACGTATTAGCTTCTGGTAAAGATATTAATGTTTTGGTTATGGACACTGAAGTTTATTCAAACACTGGTGGGCAAATGTCTAAGGCAACTCCAATAGGAGCTACGGCAAAGTTTGCAGCCTCTGGTAAGGAAATAAGCAAAAAAGATCTTGGAATGATGGCAATTAGTTATGGTTATATCTATGTAGCTCACATTTCTATGGGGGCTAATATGAGCCAGATGATTAAGGCATTTAGAGAAGCTGAAAGCTATCCAGGACCTTCTTTGATTATTGCATATAGCCATTGTATAAATCATGGTATTAACATGAGTTTAGGTCTTACAAATCAAAAAGAGGTTGTTTCTTGTGGACTTTGGCCTTTGTATAGGTTTGACCCACGTCTTGTGGAGCAAGGTAAAAACCCATTCCAATTAGATAGCAAAGAACCAGATTACAATCTTGAATCTTTTATGTATAAAGAAGTGCGTTTTAAAGCTTTGAAAAATGCAAATCCAGAAAGAGCTAAAATGCTTTTAGACAGAGCTGTTGCAAAGGCAAAAAGGCAGTGGATGGAGTATAAGTATCTAGCTGATAGACCTTTCTAAAGCATAAAGCTTTGTTTTTATTTTAAGAGCCACCTACTAGTGCTACTAGTTAGGTGGCTTTTTTGTTTAATTGTGATAGAATTGAAAAGGTGAGAGCATGTTTATATTTCTAACAAAAAATTATATTTTTTGGGGATAAGCAAATGTTATGGAATGAGGAATGCGAAAAACTTTTCTTTAAGGAAAGCCTTAAATATTTTTTATCACAGGATAAACTCTTTTATAAGATTGACGGTAATTATTACGCATATATTCCAAAAGGAATAACACATAGTAATCAGACATTGCAAAGTAGAAACAC
>CAJPOH010000124.1 GCA_905372205.1 uncultured Treponema sp. | reverse complement strand
GCATAAAGAAACTCAATTTAACAAAAATCTCAAATTTTATTAAAAACTGTTACTATTTTTCCGAGAATGTGCTATTATAGATGTAAGCTATCTTGAAGAGATTTTTATAAACTGTTTTCTATATTTTAAGGAGAGCTGTTATGAAACGAAGGGTAATTTTAACAATTCTAGCTTGTATGCTTATTGCTTTTACATCTTGCAAAACCAACATAAATGGAGAAATGCCTAAAAAAACTTATACTGTGAAGTTTAGTGTTGTGGGAGAGGGGAACATTACTGCCACAATTAATAAAACCAAAATAGATAGTAATGCAAATGTTGAAGAAGGTACAACTGTTGATTTTGTGGTTTTGTTTGATGAAAAAGAATATAAGGTAGAAAAATGGGTCAAGGCTGAAGAAAACACATTTAATAAGTCTAGAGCAAAATTAGTTGTTTCAGAAGATGTAGAAGTAAAAGTTATAATTACAAACAGAGAACCTGTTCGAGTAACTCTTAATTTGATTGCTACTGAGAACGGAAAGATTGAGGCAAGAATTGGAGAGAAAGAACTCCATTCTGGAGATAAAATCATAAAAGATAGTGTTGTAAATTTTAAGGCAATACCAGATGATGGCTATGAAGTAAGTTCTTGGAATGGTGCTAAACCTAGTAATGCAGATAATACTTGTGCTACAGCAGAAGCAAAAGCAGATTTAAATGTTTCTGTTATATTTTCACCAATTCCACCTCAAGATGTTATGATAACTGAAGTTAAGATTAAAGACAGAAAAGCAGATATCTGGCTTAATAGCGTTGTAATAGAAGCTGATGAAATAACAAAAGACGATATTAAAGTTATGGGAAAAATTGCAGGAAAAGCACCTGTAGAATTAGAAATTGAAAAACTAGAACCTGAAACACACACAATAACAACAGCTGGTGGGCATGTCAAAATCACAACAAAAGAAAGTCAAAAATATAAAAGTGCCACAATCAGTATTCTTGTAGTGAAATATAGACCTGATAAAAAATATATCCAAATCGCTTCAGTTAGTGTGAAAGATACGAATGTAGAACTAGAAACACGTACTGTATTTGTCAAAGAAAAAGAAGATATCACAAAAGCTGATA
The DNA here is from genome assembly GCA_905372205.1 of uncultured Treponema sp. GTDB lineage: Bacteria > Spirochaetota > Spirochaetia > Treponematales > Treponemataceae > Treponema_B. Next base: position 3,435 of record CAJPOH010000124.1, on the reverse strand, counting down.
TCAAACTCACAATAATAAAAGAAGATGGTTCAACAGAGGTGGTTGAACCTGCGAGCATTACTCCAAGTACTGTTATACCTAGTGATAAAGAAAATGGTGGAAAGGGAGCCAGTTGTAGGATAGTATATTATTATGATGGGCTGAGTTACATCGTGAATATATTTATTAAGCATCTAACGATTACTGACCAAAAATTTCTTTGATAGCTTGTTGAATAGTATTAACTGTTATGATGTTCTTTTTGAATTCGTCGGCATCATCAATTGTTTTAGGTAGATAGTAAGAATTGAATTTAAGGCTATTTGCAGCTTTTATCCGTGGTAGAATCTTTTTTACGTTGCGTATTTCTCCTGCAAGACTTAATTCTCCTATGTATGTTGATTCTGATTTTGCAGGAATATCCACTCGCGAAGAATATAAAGCTATAGCCAAGGCTAAGTCTGCAGCTGGCTCTTTAATCTTTATTCCACCTGCTACATTGACGTAAATATCTTGGTCAGAAAACCTTATTCCAACACGTTTTTCCAAAACAGCAGCAATTCTATTCACTCTTGCACTATCAATCTTATCAGAAAAAACGCGAGTCATGGCTCCTTTAGCTGGTACTGTTAGAGCTTGTAGCTCCACCATAAACACACGAGAGCCTTCTATAATTGGAACTGTTGCAGAGCCAGAAGGAAGGGAATCTTTTCTATTAGTAATGAATAAGGTGGAAGTTTCTTCAACAGTGTTTAAACCTTTTTCATCCATAGAAAAAATACCCAATTCATCTATAGAGCCAAACCTATTTTTTAATGCACGCAAAAACCGCAAATCATCTTCATTTCTTTCAAAATATATAACAGTGTCAACCAAGTGTTCTAAAGCCTTAGGTCCTGCAATGCTACCTTCTTTTGTTACATGGGCTGTTAAAAAAAGCACTGAATCTCTTTCTTTAACCCAGCTAACCAATTCATTTGCACAATATTTAAGTTGATTAATTGTGCCAGGAATAATACCTGCTTCATTTGAGTGCACTGTTTGGATAGAATCCACAATTACAAAAATTGGATTTACTTTATTTAACACAAATTCAATATCTTCAAGACGTGATGAACATAAAAGTTCTATATTTGAAAGAGGCAATCCTAGCCTAACAGCTCTAGCTTTTATTTGACCTTGAGATTCCTCTCCTGAAATATATAGTACTTTTTTTCCTGTGAGAGCTGCTATTTGCAATAAAAGAGTTGATTTTCCAATACCAGGTTCTCCTGCTACAATTATGCTAGAGCGTTTGATTGCTCCACCACCAAGGACTCTGTCAAATTCTTTAAGTCCTGTGGATAGACGCTCCTCGTCTTGAGATTTAACCACTTCAAGAGGAACTACTTCAACTGTTTTATTTTGTCTTGCGATAGTCCCAGAATGTGAATCTAGTATAGGAGCTTCTTCAAATGAGTTCCAAGCTCCACAAGAAGGGCATTTACCAAGCCACTTTGACTGTGTGTAGCCACAAGCATTACATTTATAAGATATTTCAATATTCTTTTTTGCCATGTCCATTATTCTACAAATAATAAGTGAAAAAATCTATTTGCTACGGCAAAGTCTAAAACCTATAGTTGCAGCTGAAGTAGTACTATACCTTTTTTCTCTATAACCTATGGCACAGTTATAAGAATAATGATACCATGAACTGCCTCGAACAATAACAACTTTATTTTCATTAGAATCTAAAGGTGTTTTATCTTGTGTCAAAGGAGAACACCATTCTGCAACATTGCCTGACATATCATAAAGTCCTAATTGGTTTGCTCTTTTGGAGCCTACACTACTTGTTTTTGTAACTTCAGGATCAAAAGGAACAAAAGATACTCCATTATAAAAATTTTTACATACAACAGTACTTTCTAATTCTTTATTCATGGCATCAATATTAGGTTCTTTCAATTTTGGAGTACAGATAGGAAGGGTAGCTCCACTTGCAGAATTAACTTTTGTGAGATATACATTACCATACAAAACGGCATTAGTTTTATTCTTAACCTGCAGGCGTGCTGCTAATTCCCACTCAAATTCGCTTGGAAGCCTAATTCCTTTTCTCGTTAAATCTATGTAGGCATTATCGCAGAGATTTTTTCCATCCTTTTCTTCTTTTGCATTTTTTAATACAGCTCCATCCTTATTTTCTAAATACACACAAGATGAGGTACTATTGTTTAATTTTTCTGTATAAGCGTTGCACCAAACTAAGCAATCACGATAATTTACTTCTGTTACAGGCTCGTCTTCCTTTGTTTCTTCATTGTTAGTTTCGCTATAGCCTCTATGTCCTGCATTCTCAAAAACATAGCCATGCAAAACTGCCCAATCATACACTTCTTTCCATAGCTTATACGTGGTTTCGTATTGATGGATCTTGTATGCAGAAAGTTTTGTAAGAGTTCCTTCTTCAAAAACACCACTCCATAATTTTTTATCTTGACCTACAAGGTAATTACACAATGTGTAATCAATTTTAACTCCTTTTATTCCTTCAACTGGTGGGATCACTTCTACCATACCTAAATCATCTATTTCACCGTTTTGATCTGGTAAATGAGGATCATCTATAGTATTGTTAATTGCAAAAATATACAGTGTTGTATCTTTATTAAAGATGTGGTTATCACTTACATTTTTTCCCTGCACATCATTTTCAATTTTCCATTCTGAAAGTGTATAACCATCTTTTGCTTTAGCAGAACAGATATACTTGCTATCTTTAATTTCTAGCCAGCTACTTCCAAAAACGACTTCGAGGCTTGTATATTGTAATTCAACATTTTGATCTCCAATCAAATTGAGAATGATCATATTCTTATCAGCTTTTTCACTAATTGCGTATATTGTGCAATCTTTCTTAAAAACATAATTGTCCTTCAATATTCTTGCATTTTTGGATTTTCCTATTTTCCATTTTGAAAGTTTATAGCCTAATTGAAATTTGAGTCTAGCATTAACATCAGCTTTAATTTCTTGCCATGTGGTGTCTTTTGCAATTACTAGCTTTTCATCATCTATTTCTATATATTCATCTCCTATAAGTGTAAGTTCTATATCATGCTCTGAGTTAGACTCTTTTAATTTTGAAGTTATATATATGGTGGCATTTTGATTAAAAACATAGTTTTCTGTGAGCTTTTTTTCATCTAAAAAGGAAGAGGCAAAAACATAACCCTCTTCGTATTTTACACAGTTTAGAGCTTTGCGTTTTATATTCTTCCATTTGCTACCTTTCTTTATTTCAATATTTTCTGTGTTTATTATGACATTTTCATCCCCTGTAATTTCAACAGAGATTTTATTAGAAGGGGATGCAGAAAATAGATCTACATCATTTTTGCAAGAAGCAAAGATAAAAAAAACAGATAAAAAGACAAAGAAATGTTTCATATATATCTCCTTATCTTACAT